>JBEIUL010000144.1:0-6212 GCA_040374395.1 Phycisphaeraceae bacterium | reverse complement strand
GTACGAGGACTACATGGGCCGCACCACGGTCCTGAAGATCACCAACGACATCGGGTGGATCGACGGCGACGCCCCGGTCTACCAGAAGTTCTACCTCGGCGGCCGCAGCTTCCGCGGCTTCGAGTTCCGCACCATCAGCCCGAAGGCGACCGGCACCATCGACGCGCCGACCACGCCCGACCCCGACGACCCGATCGGCGGCAGCTGGCTCTTCTTCGCGGGCGCCCAGGTCGAGCAGCCGGTCGTCGGCGAGCTCCTCAACGCCGTCGCGTTCGTCGACAGCGGCACCGTGACCGAATCGATCACCCTCGGCCAGTACCGGGTGGCGGTCGGCGTCGGCCTCCGGATCTACATCGAGCAGCTCGGCCCGGCCCCGCTCGCCTTCGACTTCGCGATTCCCCTCAAGGACGTCGAGGGCGACCAGACGCAGGTCTTCTCGTTCTCGGCGGAACTGCCTTTCTGAGGCGAGGAGCCGGGTTCCGGGTCCCGATCGTCTCGCCGCGGACCGCCCGGGCCGGCCCGGCCGCCGCCCCCCATCCACTACAATCCCCGCCCCGCTCCGGGAGCCCCCATGCGCAACGACCGATTCATCCTCCTCCTGCTCGCCGTCGTGACCGTCGCGGCCCTCGCCACCGCCCGCGAGGCCGAGGCCCGACGGGTGGCCGCCGAGGCCCACGCCGCGGCGATGGCCGCCCCCCCGGTCGCGGTCGCGACCGTGGACGTCGCCAAGGTCTTCGACAAGCTGAACGAGAACGCCGACTGGCAGATCCAGATCCGCAACCTCGCCTCGAGCTATGGCGAGGAGCTCCGGGCCCGCCAGTCCGAGCTCGAGAAGCTGCTGAAGGAACTCGAGGCGGTCACCGAGCCCGCCCGCCGCAACGAGCTCGCCGACGACATCGCGATGAAGCGGTTGCGGCTCGAGGAGTGGGCCCGCCTGAAGCAGGGCGAGGTCGACCGCGAGCGCAGCCTGATGTGGCAGAGCATGTACCGCGCGATCCGCGACGAGGCCCGCAAGGTCGCCGAGGGCGAGGGCTACCAGCTGGTGGTCGTCGACGACAGCCAGACCGAGGTCCGCCCGAGCCGCGAGGTGAAGGCCCCCCTCGAGGAGCAGGTCAAGCAGCAGATCGCGTCGCTCCGCATCCTCTACGCGGCCCCCACCATCGACATCTCGGACAAGGTCGTGGTCCGCATCAACAACCTCAAGTCGACCCGGAACGCCCAGTGACCGCGGCCCGACGCCGCCCGGAGCGCCACGCATGAAGCCCCGATTCCCCGCCTCCCCCCTCGCGACCGCCCTCGTCGCCGCCGTCGCCCTCCTCTGCGGCGCCGCGGTGCTCGCGCCCCGCCCGGCGGTCGTCGCCACCGTCAACCTCGAGAAGGTCTTCAACACCATCAACCTGCAGGCCACGCGGGAAGCGCAGCTGAAGGGCATGGTCGAGCGGATGAAGGCCCGCGAGGCCGAGCTCGAGAACGCGGTGAAGGAAGTGGAATCCGAGCTCGACTCGTTCGAGGCGGGCTCGAAGTCGGCGATCGAGGCCCAGAACCGCGTGCAGGCGGCGGTCGGCGAGTTCCGGGCCTTCGTCCAGTTCTCGCGGCTCAAGCTCGAGGCCGAGGAGGCCAAGTTCATGCGCGAGACCTACCTTGCGATCCGCGAGGCCGCCGGCCGCTACGCCGCCGAGAACGGCATCGACCTCGTGCTCCTCGACGACTCGATCCCCGAGTTCCAGAGCGGCACCGCCGACCGCACCGTGCAGCAGATCTCGAACCGCCGGGTGCTCTTCGTGAACGGATCGCTCGACATCTCCGACGCCCTGATCGCCTTCATGAACGCCGCGGAACCGAAGAGCTGAGCGTGGCGGCCCTTCCCACCCAAGACCTGCGGTTCACCGCCGCCGAGTTCGCCGCGAAGGTCGGCGGCGAGCTGCTCGGCCCGGGCGGCATCGAGGTCACGAACCTCGACACGGTGGCCGACGCCGGGCCGTCGACCCTGACCTTCGTGGGCGACCTCGCCCACGCCCGGGCCCTCGCAGGAAGCCGGGCCGGCGCCGCGGTCGTGACCCGGACCCTCGCCAAGGAAGTCACCGCGGGCGACGCCCGGGCGATCATCCTCGTCGACGACGCCGACCGGGCGATGATCGTCGCCCTCGAGCTCTTCGCGCGGCCGGAGACGCTGCCCGCCCCGGGCGTGCACCCGACCGCGGTCGTCGAGCCCGGCGTGTCGCTCGGCGCCGACGTCCGCATCGGCCCGCGGTGCTGGGTCGGGGCCGGCGCGACGGTCGGCGACCGCACCGCGCTCTTCGCGGGCGTCTCGATCTACCCCGGCGCCTCGGTCGGCGCCGACTGCACATTCCACTCGGGCGTCTCGATCCGAGAGCGCTGCCGCGTCGGCAACCGCGTGATCCTGCACTCGGGCGTCGCGATCGGCACCGACGGCTTCGGCTACCGGCCGGCCCCGGGCGGCCGCGGGATCCTCAAGGTCCCGCACCTCGGCAACGTCGTCCTCGAGGACGAGGTCGAGATCGGCGCGAACTCGTGCGTCGACCGCGGCAAGTTCGGCTCGACGGTGATCGGCTTCGCGACCAAGCTCGACAACCTCGTGCAGGTCGGCCACAACTGCCGCATCGGGAAGTGCTGCGTGATCTCGGGCCTCAGCGGCGTCGCGGGCAGCACGACCATCGGCGACGGCACCCGCATCGGCGGCGGCGCCGGCCTCGCCGACCACCTGACCATCGGCCGCGGCGTCTCGATCGCGGCCATGAGCGGCGTGATGAACGACATCCCCGACGGCGAGACCTGGGGCGGCTACCCGGCCCAGGAGATCCGCCGCACGAAGTTGGAAGTGCTGGCGGTGCGGCGCCTGCCCGAGCTGATGCGGAAGTTCAAGTCGATGATCCCGCCCGAGCCGAAGGCCTGATCGGGGCCCGCCGCGGGGTCGAGCCCGGAGAGACGCGATGAGTCCGAACGAGAAGCAGTCGACCGCGACCCAGGAGAGCGACGGCCTCACCCGCCGCGGCGCCCCGCTCTCCGCCGCCCCCGCCGGCGACCTCGCCGCCGCTCCCCGCCAGCGGACGCTCGCCTCGGTCGTCCGCATCAGCGGCAAGGGCCTCCTCCTCGGCGAGGACGCCGCGATCGAGATCCACCCCGCCGAGCCCGACACCGGCGTCGTCTTCGAGCGCGTCGACCTCTCGCCGCCGGTCCGGATCCCCGCGACCGCCGACTGCACCGTGCAGCGGCCGCGCCGCACGACGCTCAAGATGGGCGACGCCACGATCGAGACCGTCGAGCACCTGCTCTCGGCCGTCGCCGGCCTGCAGGTCGACAACGCGGTCATCCGCCTCCGCGGCCCGGAAGTCCCCTGCGGCGACGGCAGCTCGAACCTCTTCGCGAGGCCGATGGTCGACGCGGGCTTCGTCACGCAGGCCCCCGCCCGCCGTACCTTCCGCCTCCGTGAGCCGGTGATGGTCGAGGACGGCGACGGGATGATCTGCGCGATGCCCTCCGACGCCGAGGGCATGCGGGTCGTCTACGACCTCGACTACGGGCCGAACGCCCATCGCATCCGCTCGCAGACCTTCGCGTTCAACCCGGCGAACGGCGACTATCTGGCCGACATCGCGCCGTCCCGCACCTTCAGCCTGCGGGAGGAGGCGGAAGGCCTGTGGAAGGCCGGCATGTGCCGCCACCTCTCGCCGAAGGACGTGCTGGTCATCGACGAGGACGGCACGCCGATCGACAACGCCTACCGCTTCGACGACGAGCCGGTGCGGCACAAGATCCTCGACGTGATCGGCGACCTCGCCCTCGTCGGCTGCCCGGTGCAGTGCAACGTGCTGGCGATCCGCAGCGGCCACGCCCTCAACCGCCGCCTCGCCGCGAAGCTCCGCGAGCAGGTGAAGGCCGTCGACCTCGCCCGCACCGTCGCGACCGGCGAGGTCATGGACATCCGGGCGATCCAGAAGGTGATGCCCCACCGCTACCCGATGCTGCTCGTCGACCGCGTGGTCGAGATCGAGGGCGACCGGCGGGCGGTCGGCATCAAGAACGTCTCGATCAACGAGCCGTTCTTCCAGGGACATTATCCGGGCGTGCCGATCATGCCGGGGGTGCTGCTGGTCGAGGCCATGGCCCAGCTCGGGGGCCTCCTCATGAGCAAGACCATCGCCCACCACGGGAAGATCGCGGTCCTGCTCAGCCTCGACAAGGTCAAGCTCCGCAGGCCGGTGACCCCGGGCGACCAGGTCGTCCTCGAGGCGGAGAACATCCGGGGTTCGAGCCGGACCGCCCAGCTCCGGTGCCGGGCCCGGGTGGGTGACAAGATCGCGGCCGAGGCCGAAATCCGGTTTATGATGGTCGATGCGGACCAGACCTGACCCCGCCCCCCCGCTCGGGAAGAGGCCGCGTCGCCCCCCCCCCGCCCACCCAACCCCGGAGGAAACCGGAACCGTCCACGCGAACCCCTGATGCCCCGCATCCACCCCACCGCGGTCGTCGACCCCGGAGCCCGTCTCGCCTCCTCGTGCGTGATCGGCCCCTTTTGCGTGGTCGGCCCCGAGGTCGAGATCGGCGAGGATTGCGAGCTCCGCTCGCACTCGGTCATCGAGAGCCACACCCGGATGGGGCACGGGAACGTGGTCTTCCCGTTCGCGACCGTCGGCGGCACCCCGCAGGACCGGAAGTTCCGGGGCGAGGCCACCTGGTGCCTGATCGGCGACCGGAACCACTTCCGCGAGAACTCGACCGTCCACCGCGGCACCGCCAATGGCGGGGGCAAGACGGTGATCGGCAGCGACAACCTGCTCATGGTCGGGGCCCACATCGCCCACGACTGCGTGGTGGGGAACCAGGTCACGATCGCGAACGAGGTGATGCTCGCGGGGCACATCCACATCGAGGACCACGTCAGCATCGGCGGCGGGGCGGGCATCCACCACTTCGCGACGGTCGGCACCTGCGCCTTCGTGGGCGCGATGGCCCGCATCCCCCGCGATGTGCCGCCCTACATGATCATCGAGGGGAACCCCGCCGAGGTGCGGGGCGTGAACTCGATCCAGATGTCGCGCCGCGGGTTCTCGGAGGCCGACATCGACGCGATGAAGGCGGCGTACCGCAGGTTGTTCGGTTCGCGTTCCGAGCGGAAGGACCGGAGCTTCATCGACGCCATCGCGGCGATCCGGGCCGAGTTCCCCGGCGTGGCCGCGATCCGCAAGCTCTGCGACGACCTCGAGGCGAGCGCCGCCGGGGTGCACGGACGGCGGCTCGAGAGCGCCCGGCCCGACAACAAGCGGTCGGCGGTCGAGCACACCGCGGGGGCAGCCTCGATCGGCGGCCACCGACCGGGCTGAACCGGTTTCCCGTTTCGCAACGGGCCTGCAGTGGGCCTGCGATGGGCCCGCGACGGCCTTTGCGACTTTCCTTCAACCCGACCCGTCCGCGGCCCGATAAGGGCGATTCCCGGTGGTCGATCCGACCCCGGCGAGGAGCCCACAGCATGCCCCCTTCCGGCGCCCGAGATCTGGCCAGTTCCCTGCAGCAGGCGATGGAGAAGGCGTCCGCCGCCCTCCGCCGCAATCAGTGGTTCGAGGCCGAGCGGCTCGCCCAGAAGGCTCTCGAGGGTGCGCGGTCGGCACGGGATTTCGGCCTGATGGCCCGCATCACGCTTCCGCTGCAGGAGGCCCGCCGCCAGCGGCTGCAGGCCGCGCTCGACAAGACCGGCGTGAAGATCGTCGACGAGCCGTTCGGCGAGGCGCCGAAGCTCAAGCCCGGGTGTCACCTGATCCAGCCGCCGCTCGTCGGGGCCGACGCCCGTCGCCTGCGGCTGTTCGCCCTCGAGCAGGAGATCCCGGTCGCGGTCATTTGCCGCGAGCCGCGGACGAAGACCGGCCTCTGCCCGATCGTCTGCATCGGCGAGGTCACGATCCGCACCCGGATCGCGCCACCGAAGAACTGGGACAAGCCGACCGTCGCGTGGTTCGCGGGGGCGATGGAAGCCCTCGGCGACGCGGCGATCGAGACGCTCGACCGGGCTGCCCTGCCCGTCCGGCAGGTCGACGAGCTCATCCGGCGGCTCGACGCGTGCCCGGACCACGAGAAGCTCCACCAGGCCCTCGCCGAGGCGTGCGTCGCCGCCGAGAAGTGGGTGCTCGAGGGCGGCGTGCTGCCGCCCGAGGAGGATCCGGACGCGGATCCGCTGGCCCGGATCGAGGACATCGAGG
>JBEIUL010000060.1:0-9090 GCA_040374395.1 Phycisphaeraceae bacterium | reverse complement strand
GCCGAGCAGACCCCCGGATCCGGCCATGTCGCCCGCACGCCGCCCTTTTTCCTGCGCCTCCTCTCGTCAATGCGATGCCCGCGACCGCATCGGGGCGACGCGATCCGGTCTGGTTCGGTTCATCCCGTGCAGCGACCTGCGTCCCGGCACCGGCCCGTCCCGCTTCCGATCGCGGCCGCGTCGCTCCTCGCCGGTTGCGGCGACGGCGGCGACTCGGCGAGGGGTGAGCCGTCCGTCGAAGCCACCGTCGAGTTCGCGCCGCCGGCGACCCCCAGGGACGACAGCTCGCCCGGCAGGTTCGGACGGTCGCCATCCAAGGGGCTGATCGACTTCTCCACCTTCGACCCGGCGACTCCGCAGGACGGCTTCGCCGAGAACATCAACGTCGGCATATCGCCGATCCCGGCCGGCGTCGATCGCGAGGCGATCCTCGCGGCGAATCTCGACCATTTGCGGCAGGTCGGGATCACCGTGGTGGGCACCGACGAGCTCTGCTGCGGCGACTGGACGTTCGATCGCGTGCGGCCCCGCCCCTCACACGGCGGTTCGCTCCAAGCGATCACCTGCACCGCGAATCCCGACACGGCCGGGACGTTCCTCGGGGGCAGCGATGCGATCATGCGCGAGTGCCGACCGAGGTGACGGGGGGGGCGAACCGTCCGATCATCGATCGCGATCCGGTCTCCCGGTCGCGGGGAGCCGCTTTTCGCCGCGGGAACCGCGAACCTCTCGGCTGCTTGTCCGCGGCGGCCGGAACCCGTATGCTTCCCGATCCACCGGTCGCCGGACCGGTTACCGGGGTGTAGCTCAGCTTGGTAGAGCGCTTGGTTCGGGACCAAGAGGCCGCAGGTTCAAATCCTGTCACCCCGATTGCCGCCGCCGCAAGGCGGCGGTGTCGTTTAGCCGGGCCGATCGGGAACAGGTCGACGCAGCGATCGAAAGGGTCGCTCACGACCGGTAACCACCGCCGCCGTCCGGATCCGATCGCATGGTTCAGGACCGGGGATCCGAAATCGATCCCGGGTTCCCGAATCCTTCGGAAGCGGGGAACCGGATGGGCAGGAAGCGTGCAGGACCCCATCCATCGAGGACGATGAAACACCAATGCCCGGACCAGGCCTCGGACCACGTACCCGGCCGGTCGAGGTCGGAGGCCGCTTCGCCGGCGGCGGGCCCGGGTCGGTCTCCGGTCGTCCAAAGGCCGCGGTTCCCCGGCCGAATCGCACCGGTGCCCCGTCGATCGGTCCGGCGTCGCTCTCGCCGATCGTCGCGCTGCTGCTGCTGACGCTCCTGATCCCGAACGAGTTCTCGTTCTTCATCGGGCCGCTTCGCTTCTCGCCGTACCGGCTGCTGCTGGTGCTGTACATCCCGCTGGCGCTGTTTCGTTTCCTGTCGGGCGAGGCCGGAACGCTCCGCCGGAGCGACTGGTGCGCCCTCCTCGGGTGCGCGTGGATCATGGTCTCGATGGTCGTGAACGCCGGCCCGGGGGGCATCGAGTCGGGCGGGATCATGTTCATCGAGACCTTCGGGGCCTACCTCGTGGCCCGGATGTCGATCCGCACGGCCGCCCAATGGCGGCAGGCCACGATGGTCTTCGGCATCGGCATCGCGATCGTGGCGCCGTTCGCGATCACCGAGTGCCTGACCGGCAAGCACGTGATCCGGGAACTGACCTGCTCGATGGTCGGCCGCGCCTTCCGCGGCGAGATCGGCGACCGATTCGGGCTGACGCGGGCGTACGGACCCTTCGACCATCCGATCCTCCAGGGGGTCGTCTCGGCGACCGTGGCCATCTCGGCGTGGCATGCCTGGAAGGGCCTGATCGCGTGGCGGACCATGATCTGGCCCCTGTGCATGGGCGGCGCCATGTCGTCGATCTCGTCCGGGGCGATGGCGACCCTCGCGATCGGCACCATGCTCTCGGCGTGGTCGATCGCCGCGGGCTTCCTCAAGCGGAAGTGGCGGACATTCCTGATCCTCGCCGCCATCGGCTACTTCGTGATCGACATGGTCTCGAACCGCAGCGGCATGGCGGTGCTGCTGAGCTACTTCACGTTCAGCTCGTCGACCGCGTACGGCCGGATGATCATCTGGGAGTGGGGCTTCTACCAGAACGCGATGAAGAACCCCGTCTTCGGGCTCGGTGACCGCGACTGGGTGAGTCCCGGCTGGATGGTCAGCTCGTCGATGGACAACTACTTCCTGTTCCTGATGGCGTACTACGGCATCCCGTGCTTCCTCGGGGCCGCGTTCTCGATCATCCTCAAGGTCCGGGCCGCCGCCTTCGCGACGGCGCGGTCGGCGTTCCCGCACCTCCTCATGAGCTGGTGGATCCCGATGGTCGCGCTGTCCGTGGCCGGGTGCACCGTGCACTTCTGGAACCAGGCGCTGGTGTTCTTCTGGTTCTTCCTTGGCGCGGGCAGCTGGTGCGAGAACGAGCCCGGGGCCGACGGGAGGAGCCGGGCATGAGCCGCCGCCTCGACCTGCTGCTCATCGCGCCGTACTCCGACGGAACCGACGTCGGCGAGTCGTGGAGCACCTTCGAGTGGGCCCGGAGGCTCTCCGAACGCCATCGCGTCACCATGCTGAACATGCGGAAGGCCGACCGGGCCTCGGCGGTGCCGCAGCTGCCGGGAGTCGAGGTCGTCGAGTGGCACGACCCGGCGATCCTGCGGCGGTTCGAGCGGTTCGGCGCGGCGGCGAAGCCGGGATACCTCATCTTCCATCGACGGGCCCGGGCTTGGATCCGGGCGTCCCTGAGGGCAGGCCGCCGCTGGGACCTCGTGCACCAGGTCGCGCCGCTCGCGATCCGCTACGCGTCGCCCGCGATCGGCCTCGTGAAGCCGCTGGTGATCGGTCCCCTCGCGGGCAGCGTGCCGACGCCGGCGTCGTTCCGCGGCGAGTTCGCGGGCGAGCCCTGGTACATGTCGCTGCGGGGGCTCGACGCGTGGCGGGTGCGGCACGACCGGTCGCTGCGACGCACGTACCGCGAGGCCGACGTGATCGTCGGCGTGGCCCCGTACGTCCAGGAGTTCCTGCGGCCCGCGACGAGCCGGCCGTTCCGCTTCATCTCCGAGACCGGGCCGCGGGGCGACCTCGGCGACGCCGACGCGCTCTGGGCGCGGCGTCGCGCGGCGGGCGGACCCGTGAAGTTCCTCTACGTCGGCCGCATCGTGCGCTCGAAGGGCCTGCGTGACGCGATCCGCGCCTTCCGGCTGCTGCCCGGCCGCGACGACCTCCGGTTCGACGTGGTCGGCGACGGCAATGACCGCGCGGCATGCGAGCGCGAGGCGGCGGGCGACCCGCGGATCCGCTTCCACGGGAAGCTGCCCCGCGCCGACGTCGACGCGTGGTACGAGGGTGCCGACGCGTTCCTCTTCCCGAGCTTCCGCGAGCCGAGCGGGAACGTGGTCTACGAGGCGATGGGGTTCGCGCTGCCGATGATCGTCGCCGACGCGGGCGGCCCGAGCTTCACCGTGGACGACGCCTCGGGACTGCGGGTCGCGGTGCGCGATCCCGAACGGTACGCCCGCGACCTCGCCGACGCGATCGTCCGAATGGCCGCCGACGCCGCCGCCCGCGAACGGTGGGGCCGCGCCGCCCGGGCCCGGGTCGAGGACGTCGGCCTGTGGGATCGTCGCGTCGAACGGATGGAGGAGGCGTACGAGCTCGCCCTCGCGGAGGCCGCGCGATGAGCGGAAGCGATCGCCGCCCCGACCTCACCGTCGCGATCGTCAACTGGAACGGTCGCGGCATCCTCGCCGACTGCCTGCGCTCGGTCTTCGCCGATGCGGCCGGGATCGAGAGCGAGGTGATCGTCGTCGACAACGCCTCGACCGACGGCAGCCAGGCGATGGTGAGGGAACATTTCCCGAAGGCTACGCTGGTCGAGAACGCCGAGAACCGCGGGTTCGCCGCCGCGAACAACCAGGCGATGGCGATGGCCCGCGGGCGGCACGTGCTGCTGCTCAACTCGGACACCATCGTGCACGGCGACGTGCTGGGCGAGACCGTCCGCTTCCTCGACGCGCGGCCCGAGGTCGGGGCGTTCGCATGCCACGTGCAGAACAAGGACGGCACCGAGCAGCAGGTCGCGAGGCCGGCCCCGCACTGGTGGCGGCTGTGGCTCTGGACCTTCGGCGCCGAGAAGCTCGCCGGCCGCGCCGACGCGGGACTGCCGTCGCGCGACCGCCTCGAGGGCGAGCGTGACGCGGGGACGCTCGCGGGGTGCTACCTCGCGGTGCCGGCCGCGGTCATCGCGAAGGTCGGCATGCTCGACGAGAGCTTCTACTTCTTCGGCGAGGACGCGGACTGGTGCGAGCGGATCCGCCGCTCCGGCAAGCGGGTCGTCCAGGCCCCGGTCGGCACGATCACCCATCTCGGCGGGGCCTCGAGCGGGGCCCACAGCCACCGACGCGACCTCATGCTGGTCAACGGTCTCGCGGTCTTCAACCGGAAGTTCCACGGGCGGGTCGCCGGCCTGCTCGCGGCGGCCGCGCTCTGGTCGTATTACCTCACGCGGCTGGCCGCGCTCCGTGTCGAGGGCCTGGTGCGGACGAACCCCGACCGAACGGCGCGAGCCGACCGTTTCCGCCGGATACTCGGCGATTTCGGGCCGGTCTGGGCCCACGCGTGGCGGGGCCGCTTCACGGCGCCGGGAACGTGAATCACTTCAGGCGGCGCCCGCCGTCGAGCGGCAGGATCGCGCCGGTCACGTAGCGGGCGTCGAGGGCGAGCCAGCGCACGCACTCGGCGGCGTCCTCGGGCGTGCCCGGCCGGCCGAGCGGGATCTTCGACTCGTAGGAGGCCCGCATCGCGGGGTCGACGCCGTCCGGCCACGCGACGACGCCGGGGGCGACCGCGTTCACGCGGATTTTCGGGCCGAGCTCGATCGCGAGGCTCTCGACGAGCGAGTGCAGCGCCGCCTTCGAGGCGAGGTAGGCCGCGTGGCGGGCGTACGGCCGGCCCGCGGCATGCAGGTCGCCGAGCATCACGACCGCGCCGCCGCCGGGAAGCACGCTCGCGGCGAGCCGCGGCGCGAACGCCTGCGTCAGCAGCAGCGGGGCGACCGCGTGGATCCGGAACTGCCGCTCGGCGTGCGCCGCGTCGACGGCGCCGAACGCCCGCGACTCGTAGAGGCTCGCGTTGTGCACGAGGACATCGAGCGGGCCGGGGCCGACGCGGTCGGGGAACGACGCGACCTCGGCGAGATCGTCGAGATCGAGCGGTACGAGCCGGACGTCCGGGACAGGGTGGCCGGCGGACCGGGCTGACTCCGCGGCGAGCCGGGCCGTCTCCCGAACGCCCTCGCCGTCGCTCCGCCAGGTCAGGACGAGGTCGTGCCCCGCGGTGGCGAGCGATTGTGCGATCGCGCGACCGACGCGTCGGGAGGCTCCTGTGACGAGCGATCGTGGGCGGACCTGGACCATCGTGCCATGCTAAAGGATGTGGAAAGGGGGCAAGATCGCTGGTTATCCGCCACGACCGAACTCGCGTCGGTGATTTCCCCCGTTCCGTGATTGACCACGGACAGTTCTGGTGCATCTTCCCGCCTGCAGGGAACTGGGCCACCCCGGTGTCGACTCCGGTTCCCTTCGCGCCGCGGACGCTTGCGACGTCCCGCCCGCAACCCGGATCGAGAACGCGGCCAGGCCCGGTGACCTTGGGTCGCGATGGTCGCGTCCCGTTCGTTCCCGTTTCCTCCCGTTCCCGGAGACCGAAAGATGATGCGTACCTCCCTGGCGGCCGCCGTGGCCGTGGCCTCGTTCACCTCGATCGCCTCGGCCGACTTGATCTTCCAGGCCGGAACCCAGACCGGTTCTCGCTACAACCCGCAGTCGAGCCCGGCGCTGCCCGGCGGTTTCACCGCCGCGAACACCATCGCCTTCACGAACTGCCTGTTCGAAGGCGGCAACACCAGCGTCACGCTGGACAGCTTCACCTTCGGCATCCGGCAGCTCGGCGGGGCACCCACGGTCGGCATCCGGGTCTTCATCGCCCAGATGGACGGCAACGCGAACCTCATCACCTCGTCGGTGCAGGACCTCGGGCTGGTGACCGTGGGCGGCGCGGCGGCTTCCGCGACCACCCTCGTGAACTTCAACGCCGGCGGCGTCTCGCTGGCGATGGCTGACCTCGCCGGCGCCAGCAACCCCGGCTATTCGGGCTTTTACGTCGGAATCCGCTTCGAGGGCGCGAACGCCACGAGCAGCCTGAACGGCTGGCGGGTCACGAATGCCCCGGCCCTCGGCGCCTCGTTCAACCAGTTCGCGGCCTTCGATCCGACCACGTCCTCGCTCAACTACTTCGCGTTCACCGCCCCGACCCCGTCGTACTTCTACGTCGACGTCAACGGCACGCTGGTGCCGGCGCCGGGTGCGGTGGCGCTCCTCGGCCTCGCGGGCCTCACCTCCCGCCGTCGCCGGGCCTGAGCCGACTCCGCTCCGGGAAAGAACGGACGCAACCCTCGATCGCCGCCGGACACCCCGGCGGCGATCGTTCTTTTTCAGGCTCCGGGGACTTCCGTCCGCAGCACCGGAGCGAGGGCGTCGGCCCAGATCCCGTAGCCCGCGGGCGAGAGATGGAGGCCGTCGGGCATCAGCGTGGCGGGAATCGAGCCGTCGCGATCGAGGTATCGCAGCCCGAAGTCGAGGATCGCCACCCGCGGGTCGCCGGCGAACCGCGCCGCGAGGGTCTGGTTGACCGCGAGGCAGTCGCGTCGGATCGGCGTGAACCGGCCGTCGCGGGGCAGGATCGCGCAGAGCGCGACCGTCGCGTCCGGTGCCTGCGCGAGCACCGTCTCGACGACCTTCGCGATGCCGTCGAAGGTCTGCTCGGCGTTCGCGGTCGCGTGCCCGAGATTGTTCGTGCCGATGAGCAGGACGACGACCTTCGGCTCGAGCCGCGTGATCGGCGCCTGCGCGAGCCGCCACAGCACGTGCTCGGTCCGGTCGCCGCTGACGCCGAGATTGACGGCGCCGCGCGGGGCGAACGAGGCCTTCCACGTTTCGGCGCCCGGACCTTCCCACGATTGCGTGATCGAGTCGCCGATGAAGACGACCGGAGACGGCGGCGATTCGCGGGCCCGCCGCAGGACCTCGGCCTGCCGCTCGAGGATGCCCGCGTCTTCGCGCGGGACCGGTGCCGTCGAGCGATGGTCGGGACCGGCGGCGAGCGCCGATGCGACGAGCGTCGCGAGCAGTGGAATCATCGGGTTGGTCGGCATCGGCGCAGCATACGGCCGGGGCGTCGCGGTATGCTCGACGGTACCGTCCGACCACCCGTTCCCGGAGGCCCCATGTCCGAACCGAACCGTCGCGACTTCCTCGTCACCGCCGCCCAGGGATCCGCCGCGATCGCCGCCGCGGGCCTCGTCGCCCCGGCCCTCGCCGGCCCGCGACGCCGGTCGGCCCTCGATTCGATCAACATCGGCCTCGTCGGCTGCGGCGGCCGCGGTTCCGGCGCCGCGAACGACTCGCTCTCGATCAATCCCGACGTGCGGCTCGTGGCGATCGCCGATCTCGACGTCGGGCGGGCGAAGGGCATCCGCGACCAGTTCAAGACCGACCACGGCGATCGCATCGACGTTCCGGACGAGCGCATCCACGGCGGTCTCGACGGCTACCTGAAGGTCCTCGAGGACCCGAGCGTCGACCTGGTGATCCTCGCGACGAGCCCCGGCTTCCGGCCGCAGCACATCGAGGCCGCGGTGCGGGCCGGCAAGCACGTCTTCGCCGAGAAGCCGACCTGCGTCGACGTCGCGGGATGGCACTCGAACTGCCGCGCCCACGACCAGGCCAAGGCCCAGGGCACCGCGATCGTGACCGGCACGCAGTACCGCCGGCAGAAGAGCTTCGTCGAGGCGGTCGACCGGATCCGGCAGGGGATGATCGGCGAGGTCGTCTCGGCCACCGCCCGCTACTGCTCGAACGGGATCTGGTACCGCGACCGGAAGCCCGGCATGTCGGATCTCGAGTACCAGCTGAACAACTGGATGCACTTCATCTGGCTCTCGGGCGACCAGCCCGTCGAGCAGGCGGTGCACAACATCGACGCGATCTGCTGGATCATGGGCGGCCCGCCCGAGGCGGCGTTCGCGTCGGGCAGCCGCTGGAACCGGCCCGCCGACAGCGAGATGTGGGACTCCTTCTCGGTCGACTACCGCTGGTCGGGCGGCAAGACCTGCTCGTTCACCGGCCGCCACTGGGCGAACGCGACGAACGAGTTCGACAACGTGATCTACGGCAGCCAGGGGATCGCGTACGTCCGCGCCTTCAACGACGGGGCCCGGATCGTCGACCGATCCGGCAAGGAACTCTGGTCGATGCCCGGCGACATCGGCGCCGCCTACCGCCAGGAGCACAAGGACCTGGTCGAGTCGATCAGGGCCGGGAAGCCGATCGTCGAGCTTCGCCAGACCGCCGACAGCTCGCTCACCGCGGTGATGGGTCGCGAGGCGGCGTATTCGGGCACCGCGACGACGTGGGACTTCATGACCACGAAGTCGAAGCTCGACCTGTTCCCGAAGTCGCTCGCGGCCGGTGGCACGCCGCCCGTGCCCTTCGTGCGCAGGCCGGGCGAGTACCGCCTGGTCTGATATCCGGCATTCGCCTTATCGGGCAGCCACGGACCGCGCTTCGTTTTTCACGAATCTCCTCGGACGATCGCTCGTCCGGCGGCATCGCGAGTCATGATGGGGTTTCCGACCGACCCGCGATGCGGGGCGGTTGCCGCATCATCCACCACCATGACCCGACCCCGACTCCTCCGTTCCGGCCTGCTCGCCCTCGCCGCCCTCGCGACGGCCCCGGTCCACGCCGCGTTCGACCGGATCGAGGTCGACCGGTCCGAGGTCACGGTCGGTGCGGACACGTACCGCGTCTACAAGGTCTACGCGAAGTTCACGAACGCGAACGACACGCTCCTGAACGTCTGGGGCATGAACGCGATCCCGGCGGGCACGATGTGGCACGTCGACTACCTGAACGGACTCGCGGGCTCGGGCCTCGCGGGGACGTGGAATCCAACCTATGTGCCTGCGGGCATGGAAGGCACGGACTCGTGGGTCGTGGTCGGCGGCAGCGGCGGCAG
>JBEIUL010000099.1:0-7489 GCA_040374395.1 Phycisphaeraceae bacterium | reverse complement strand
GCACCCTTCGGCAGCGGCCCGATACCCGTTGGTTCCCGAGCAATGCCGAAACACGAAAGGACATCCGGCGGAATCGGCTTCGTTCTCGCGGCTTCCGGCCGGTCTACCGCCGTCGATCAAGGCTCACCCCCGTCTTTCGGACTCGCGATCCATGACCTCGATCGTTCCTCCCGCCTGGCCACACGGGCGTCGCCGACGCCATCCGTCCCGAGCCAATCGCCTCACACCCGAGGAAACCATGCTCCCCACCGACGACCGGACCGGAGGTCCGTCGCGCGCCTCGCCGCTACTCTGTTGAGATGCCATCCCGAACCCTTCGTGTCGTATCAGCCCTGCTTCCCGCCGCGTTCCTCGCACTGTCGGCATGCACCTCGACTCCCACGACGCCCGTTCCGCCGCCGGCATCCGCGTCGGCCCCGGACGTTCGCCGCATCAACCCGCCGAGCCTCGAATCCGCGCATCTCGGCGAGCGGATCCTCTGCTACCGCCCGATGCGCCATGGCTCGCCGAACCTGAGCGTCACGCAGGCGGGCCACCAGACGATCGCCCATGACTACGGGCACGGCGGAAGCGGCTGGACGCTGGCACCCGGGTCCGTCAAGTACGTGGTGGACCTCGCCGAGCGGACGCCGCAGGTGCAGGCGCGGCGCAAGGACGAGCCGGTGGCGGTGGTCGGCGCCGGCGTCATCGGCCTGTTCACCGCATACGAACTGGTCCAGCGCGGATACACCAACATCACCGTGGTGGCCGAGCGGTTCGACCGGCTCACCTCGCACAACGCCGGCGGCCTGATCGCGCCGGTCTCGATGGACAACGATCCCGCGATGCAGGCGCTCGTGAACCAGATCGGCATCGACGCCTACCGCTTCTTCGCGTCGATCGCCGCCGGCGACGTTCCCGAGTTCCGGGGCGGCGCGGTCGTGGTGCCGGCGTACTTCGAACGCCGCGACGACTCGGGACTCGAGCCGTACGTGGGCGTCGTCATGAAGCCGGCGAAGGACGTGGTGCTCGATTTCGGCAACGGGACGCGTCGGAACATGGTCTCGTACGACGACGCCATCTTCGTCGACACGGCCGTGATGATGGAGCGATTGACCGAGTGGCTGCGGCCGCGGGTCCGATTCGAGCAGCGGAAGGTCGATCGCTTCTCCGACCTCCCCGCGACGCTGGTATTCGACTGCGCGGGCCTCGGTTCCGGAGCACTGAACACCGACGGCGCCATGGTGTCGGTGCAGGGACACCTGATCATGCTCAAGGACCAGCGCCCGGAAGACCTGCAGCACATGATCCTGGTCTACTTCGACGAGGGAAAGACCGAAGCGGGCCAGAAGGTCAAGCGATCCTTCTACATCTTCCCCAAGCAGCTCCCCGGAAGCGGCCCCAACGACATCGGCGTGGTGGGCGGGACCTTCGTCGAGGGCGCGACCCCGGAGACGCCCAACACGGCCGAGTTCGAGCGGATGCTCGACGGTGCGAAGCGTTTCTACGGGATGTGAACCGCCCCGCGTCCGGTCCCTCCTCAGCCATCCGATGCGAGATGGCGACCGAGGTCCGCCTGCTCGTTGATGTTGGCGAGGGCCGCGGCCGTGACGTCGACCCGGATGACCGAGGAAGCGGGCAGGCGTGCGATCGCGTCGCGCAGGCTGAATCGCCGCGAACGCAGGGCCGACTCGAAAGGGTGACGCATGGGCTGCCCGTAGACGGCGGCGCAGGGATGATCGCGGGACTCGCCGTCTTCCGTCGTCGTCGCCAGGACGACCGCCGCGTCGGGTCTCGACCTGAAAACGTCGACGAGTCGATGGATCGTCGCGGAGTTGATCGCGGGAAGATCGCCGGCCAGCACCAGCGTCGACTCTCCGAGCCGCTCCAGCGCCGTGACGATCCCGCCCATCGGGCCGGTTCCGGGATGGTCGTCCGGCAGCCAGTGTTCGGCGAGATTCCGCACCGAAGGGTCGCAATCTCCCACGAGGGTCACCCTCGGACCGAAGACCTCACGCAGCGCCGCGATCGGCGCCGCGACCATCGGGCGGCCACCGACGTCGGCGAGCAGCTTGTCGCGGCCGAATCGCACGCTGCGGCCGCCGACCAGCACGATCGGGGCGATCGATGCGAGCGCCGATGGCGTGGGCTCAGTCGCGATGCTCGACGACCTTTCCGTCGATCGCGACGGCCCCCGGGCGGCCGTCATCCTGCACCTCGCCCCGGAGGGTCTCGATCGCGTGGGGCAGCAGGTCGAGCAGGGCCTCGAGCATCTCGGTCGCGCCGCGGGGCGAGCCCGGCAGCGTGAGGATGAGCGTGCGGCCGGCGCAGCCGCTGACGCCGCGCGAGAGGAACGTCCGCGGGGTCTTGCTCATGCAGCGGATGCGGGCGAGATCGAGAAGGCCATCGTGACGGCGTTCGATGACGTCGAGGGCGGCCTCGGGCGTGACATCGCGCGGGGCGAGCCCGGTTCCGCCGGTCGAGACGACGAGGTCGATGCCCGCCTCGGGACGGGTCCATTCGCGGAACGCGGTGGCCAGCGTCGCACGGTCATCGGGCACGCACCGCGTCGCGACGATCTCGGCCCCGAGCGATCGGCCGAGCAGTTCGCACACGGCGGGCCCGGACGTATCGATCGCCGCGCCGCGCGAGCACCGGTCGCTCGCGGTCAGTACGGCGGCCCGTATCGCCCGGCCGCCGCTCACGCCGGCTTCGCCTCGTGACCAGGCGCGACGTGGGATCCGCGCCTACCGCCATGCTTCTCGAGCACGCGGATCCCCTCGATCTCGATCGCGAGGTCGAGGGCCTTGCCCATGTCGAAGACGGTGAGGCAGGCGACCGAGACCGCGACCAGCGCCTCCATCTCGACGCCGGTCCGTGCGTGGCAACGCACCGTCGCCTCGATCCGCACGCGGCCCGGCTCGAGCGAAGCCTCGATGTCGACCGAGTCGAGCGGAAGCGAGTGACACAGCGGGATGAGCTCGTCGGTTCGCTTCGCGGCCATGATTCCGGCGAGGCGGGCCGTCTCGAGCACCGGGCCCTTCTTGACCGCATTCACCCGGATCGCCTGCTCGAGCGCGGCGCCGACCCGCACGAAACCTTCCGCCACCGCGCATCGCCCGGTCACCGGCTTGCCGCCGACGTCGACCATCACGCCGCGGCCGCGGGCATCGACGTGCGAGAGCGATTCGGACGCGTTGGATGGTTCTGGATTCACGGGCTTCACGCGGGCGATCAGTCGTCCCACGCGAACAGAGGATATCGCCGCCCCGCCTCGATCCGATCACCCGGGGCGATCTCGAGGAAACCGTCGCTGCGGCCGGCGACCGCGACGTCGCCCGAGCTGCGGACCGGCAGCGGCTGGGCCCGGCCGTCGGCGGCGAGCCGTGCGAGCCGGAATCGCCACAGCGGAACCGGGGCGTCGGGCTCGTCGGCCACCGTCACCTCGCGGGGCGGCGGCAGTCGCGTGCCCGCGATCGACGCGAGCGTCGGCAGCACGATCCGCCGCGCCGTGACGAGGGCCGAGAGCGGATTGCCGGGCAGCCCGAAGATCGGCACGGGACGGCCGTCGCGCGAGGCGATCGCCGCAAGCATCGGGCGGCCAGGTCGCTGGGGAAGGCGGTGGAAGATGATCTCGGCCCCGACCGACTCGACCGCCGCGCGGACGAGATCTCGGTGGCCCATCGAGACTCCGCCGGTGAGCAGGACCGCGTCGGTCCCGGCGATCGCGTGGGCGAGCGCTGCGTTCATCCGTTCCGCGTCGTCGGCGAGATGCTCGAGACGCGCGACCTCGAGCCACGGTCGACCCGCGACGAGCATGGCGAGAGCCGGACCGTTGCTGTCGCGGAATCGCTCCGGCGACGGCACCTGATCGAACGCGACGACCTCGTCGCCGGTGGTGAGGATCGTGACCCGGACCTTTCGCCGCACGAGCGGCCGCGCGACGCCGCATGCGGCGAGGGTCGCGGCCACCGCGGCCTCGATGGTCGCGCCCACTTCGACAAGCAGCGCCCCCGCCCGGGCGTTCTCGCCGCGAAGCCGCCAGTGATCGCCGAACCGGGGCGCCGCATCGGGCGTCAGCTCGATGCCCGAAACCTCGCCGCGAGCGTCGAGCCGCTCGACGGTGTGCTCACGCGGAATCACCGCATCCGATCCCGCGGGCCGCGCCGATCCGGTCGCGACGCGGATGCAGCCCCGCCCCGCGGGCATCGGCGGCGGCGGGCCCCCGGCCCGGGCCTCGCCGAGCACGGGAAGATCGCGGCCAAGCGGGAGATCGTTGATGCGAACCGCGTAGCCGTCCATCGCCGAACAGTCGACGGGAGGGCTGTCGCGATCGGCGACCACCGGCTCGGCCACGATCCGCCCCCGCGAATCGAGGATCGCCACGCGCTCGGCACCCAACGCCGCCGCGGCCGGACCGAGCCTCGCGACAAGCGACGCGATCGCCGCCCCGGGCGAGTCGATGGTGGTTCGCGCGGCCTCGGGCATCGTGCCTCGCATGCTACCTTTCGCCGCATGCGCCGCGACGTGCTGCTCTTCGGACCCGCCGCCCGGATGGTCGGCCGCGACCGGATCACGCTCGAGGCTCGCGGACCGACCGTGCGCGACGTGCTCGCCGAGATCGCCGCCCGGCACCCGGAGCTCGCGCCCACGATGGGGGCGGCGCGACTTGCGGTCAATCACGCCCTGGCCACGCCCGACACCACGATCGGGCCCGACGACGAGGTCGCGCTCATCGCCTTGCTGGGGGGCGGATGAGCCGGGTTCGGGTGCAGATCGTCGACGGACCGCTCCCGCGCGAGCCGTCGAGTTTCGCCGACGCGCGTTCCGATGCCGATGAAGAGGTCGGCAGCCGGATCCGCTTCGAGGGCATCGTGCGCGGCACCGAAGGCGGCCGGACCCTCGCGGCGATCGAGTACGAGATCTACGAGCCGATGGCCAGCCGCCAGCTCGAGGCGATCGCCCGCGAGGAATCAGCCCGAGACGGGGTCCGCTCGATCGAGGCGGTGCACTCGCGGGGCCGGGTCGCGGTCGGCGAGATCTCGTTCACGTGCGAGGTCCGATCGCGGCACCGGGCCGAGGGAATCGCGGCGATTTCGGCGTTCATCGAGCGGATGAAGCTCGACGCGGCGATCTGGAAGAACCCGATCTTCGCCGGCGGCCGATGACTGCCCCGCGATCGCCGCGACGCCGCCGGTGATGAGCTTCACCGCGGCCACGGCGAGCACGACCGCGAGCAGGAGATTGAGCGTCCGCGGCGTCGCCCGTCGGCTGCCGAGCGTCGAACCGACCAGCCCACCGAGCGAGGCGGCGATCACCAGCGGAACGAGGCCGGCGGTCGGCGACCAACCGGAAACCGCCAGCCCACCGAGGCCCGCGATCGAGTTCACCAGGATGAAGAGCGACGCGGTCGCCGCAGTCCGCCTCGGATCGGCCCAGCCGCAGAGGAGCACGAGCGGACTCAGGAAGATGCCGCCGCCGGTGCCGGTGACGCCCGCGGCGAGTCCGATGGCGCCGCCGACGACGAGACGCACGGTGACGCTCGCCTCGCGGGTCGCACCGGTCCCCCGCTTCCCGGCGAGGATCGTCCACGCCATGCGGACCGCCGCGACGGCCAGCGACGCGCCGATCGCCGCCCGCAGCCAATCGGCGGGCAGCGACAGCGAGCCCCCGAGAAAGGCGGCGGGTACCGAGGCGATCGCGAACGGCAAGAAGAATCTCCACGAGAAGTGCCCGGCGGTCGCGTAGCTCGCGAACGCGATCGCCGCGACCGCGACGTTGACCGAGAGCGCGACGGGCCGCATCGACTCGGGCGCGATCCCGAAGAGGGCCATCGCCGCGAGATACCCCGAAGCACCCGCGTGGCCGACCGAACCGTACAGCGCACCGACGACCAGGAAGAGCGTGGCCAGCAGTACGGTGTCGCCGGCGGACATCAATCGATCAACCGCCGATCGCGGACATCGGCCGCTCGGGTTGGGTGAAGCCCGGCGACTCGATGCCATGCCCGGCCTGCTTGCTCCACGCCGAATCGATCAGGAATCGCGCGAGGTCGCGGTCGTCCGCACCGCCGCGGAGCAGCGGCCGGATGTCCCACTCCGTCGTGCTGAAGAGGCACGGCCGGACCTTCCCGTCGGCCGTGATCCGCAGCCGGCTGCACGCCCCGCAGAACGGCGCGCTGATCGGGGCGATGAAGCCGATCCGTCCGGGAGATCCGTCGCGGAAGGCGAAGTTCCGCGCCGTCGACGACGGATCGTCGCCCTCGAGCGCGACCAGCGGATGCTCGGCCTCGATCGCCCGCCGCGTCTCGGCCGCGGGCACCCAGCGGTCGTTCCGCCACGAGTGGCCCGAGTCGAGCGGCATCCACTCGATGAACCGCATCTCGACGCCGAGCCGGCGGGCGAGCCGCGCGAATCCGACGGCCTCGTCGTCGTTCTCGCCGCGCATCAGCACCGCGTTCACCTTCACCGGCCCGAGGCCTTCCGCGATGCACCGCTCGATGCAGGCGACGACCTCGGCGACCGAGCCGTTCGACCGGGTGATCGCTGCGAACCGGTCCTCGCGCAGCGTGTCGAGGCTGACCGTGACCCGGGCGATGCCCGCGGATTTCCAGGCCCGCACGCGATCGGGCGTGCCACGCGAGCCGTTCGTGATGAGCGCGACCTCGCACCCGGTCTGCCCGACGATCGCGGCGGCGATCGACTCGAGCTCGGGCCGCAACGTCGGCTCGCCGCCGGTGAGGCGGATCTTGCGGATCGAGAGCGACGCCGCGACCTGCGCGAGACGCACGAGTTCCGCCGCCGACAGCAGTTCATCCGGCGGGGCGAAGCGGACGTCCGGATCGAGGCAGTACGTGCAGCGGAAATTGCAGCGGTCGGTGAGCGAGAGCCGCAGGTCGCGGATCGTCCGGCCGTGGGAATCAACGAGCTCCCCGCGGCGGTGCACCGGCGCGGGGGCCGCCGGCGGCGTGGTGGGCTTTTCGGGCGAACTCGAGACCGGCCGCCACTGAGGCAGCGCGAGCCCGGGCGATGGATTGGCCGCGGCCGTCGTCACGCGATCGGCTCCACCGGACCGACCCGAAGGACACCGTCCGAGAGGATCCTCGCCCGCAGGCCGCCGTGGCCGCGCAGGCGGGCCTCGGCGCCGTCGCCGATCGCCCGATCCATCCACGAGCACGGCTTGCATTCCTCGGCTCCGAGGAAACGGACGCCGCCGATCGAGAACTCGCGTCCGATCAGTGCAAGCAGGTCGATGCCCGAGGTCACCACGTTCCGCCGGGTCGCCGCGATGTCGCGCTTCGCGGGCGGGATCTCCAGCTCGCCCCACACCCGCTCGAGCGTCTCGCGGGCGACGAACGTGATCTGGCCCTTGAAATCGGGCTTGTGGTCGAAGTACCGGTCACCGCGCAACCCGCGCCCCGCGACGCACTCGACCTCGGCAACCTCGAGCGTCGGATGCTCGAGCGGCGACTGCCCGTACCGGCCGCGATAGCTGTGGCCCGGCGAGATGT
>JBEIUL010000315.1:0-3656 GCA_040374395.1 Phycisphaeraceae bacterium | reverse complement strand
GTTTCCTACCGCATCGCGCGTCCGCTCGCCGAGGGGCTGCGGAACCGCGTGGTGGTGACCAACGACCTCGCGCAGCGATTGATGCCTCACCGCGCCCTCGGCGTGCGCGAGGCGATCCGCCGCGCGCTCGAGCGCATCCGCACGAACGCCGTCGACACGCGGTGGTCGGTGGCGGGCGCGGTGCCCGGCGACCCCGAGTGGGCGGGCGGCACCGTGTTCACCGACGCGCGGTCGATCACGATCGACGCGACGCCGGCCGAGGTCTCGCGCGCCGTGTGCCGCATCGGCGGCGGCCACGGCTGGTACGCGGGCGACATCCTGTGGCGGATCCGCGGCTGGATGGACACCCTCGCGGGCGGCCCCGGCCTGCGGCGCGGTCGCCGCGACAACGAACGGGTCGAGTTCGGCGAGGCCCTCGACTTCTGGCGGGTCATCGGCGTGACGCAGGATCGCTCGTTGGCGCTCCTCGCCGAGATGAAGCTGCCCGGTGTCGCGACGCTCAACTTCGAGGTGACGCCCGCCGCCGCCGGCGAGACCACCCTGACGATGACCGCCCGCTTCCGGCCGCGCGGCCTGCTGGGGATCCTCTACTGGTACGGCGTCCTTCCGCTGCACCACATCGTCTTCGGCGGAATGCTGCGGGGCATCAAGCGGGCTGCGGAAGGCCGGCAGGAGAACGGGACGGGCTGAGGTCGCGATCGCCGAAGCGGAGCAAGACCCAGCCGTCCGACGCGCCAGCCCGGAACGACGAGGCCATGCCTCGTCGTGGGCTTCACGTCAGGCGCCCGTTCCTTTGCAGATGCCTGTGCCATCCGGCCACGGTGTACCTCGGCGACGGGGCATGGCCCCGTCGTTCCGCGCGGGGGGCGGGCGAAGGTCTTGCGCGGGGGTCGGTCGGAACCTTCCACTGCAGAGTCACACGCGGCACTCGCCGTCGGCGCAGGGATCGGCGTCGGCCGCAGGCAGCAACCCCTCGGCCTCGGCCGATGCGAGTTCGGCAAGCACGAGCGCCGACCCCGTCGGGTTCGCGGCGATGGCCGGCGCGAACGCACGCGCGGCGCGGGCGAGCCGCGCGGAGAGTTCCGCGTCGGGCGTTCGCCGCAAGAGCCGCACGATCGCCGCGACGACGAGCGTGTTCCCCGCGGGGACCGCGCCGTCCGAGAGCGACCGCGACCGCACGAAGAGCGCCGCCGGTCCCGCGTCGAGCGGGGCGTCGAACCAGCCGCCGCCCGAAGCGGCGAAATCGCGGTCGGCGAGATCGACGAGCGAGCGAGCGAGCGTCGCGTGGCGACCGTCGCCGGTCGCGTCGGCCAGCGTGACCGCCGCGAGGGCGAGCGCCCCGACGTCCTCGAGCTGGGCGGGAATCGCCGAGGTGACGCCGCCGCGGGCGGTCCGCTTCAGCCGTTCGAGCGGCCCGAGCCGCGCGAGGGTCGCCGCAAGCGCCCGCTCGGCCCGCGCGATCCAGTCGCGCCGGCCGAGCGTCTTCCCCGCCTCGGCCAAGCCCGCGATCATCAGCCCGTTCCACGCCGCGATCACCTTGTCGTCGACCGAAGGCTGCGGACGCCGGGCCCGCGCCGCGAGCAGGATCGCGTCGAAGCGGTCGCGCCGCGCGAGCGCCGCCCCGTCGCCATCGGGCCGCCGCTCGATCCGCAGCACCCGCATGGGCGGCGAGTCCTCGTGGTGCGGATCGCGGAAGTTCGGTCCGAGCGGGAGGCCGTAGAGCCGCTCCGCCTCGTCGCGGAGCGCCGCGTCCGAATCCGCGAACGCCGCCGCAAACGCCTCGTCCGTCCACGCATACGGGTCGCCCTCGCGCCCTTCCGCCTCGGCATCGAGCGCCGAGCGGAACGCCCCGTCGGATTCGGTCATCTCCCGATCGAGGAACGCCACGAGCCTTTCGCACGCGTGCCGGTGCAGCGCATCCCCCGCCGCCGCCCGCCGCGCGAGAAAGGGCAGCAGCAGCGCCTGGTCGTAGAGCATCTTCTCGAAGTGCGGCACCGTCCACGACGCGTCGACCGCGTAGCGGTGGAACCCGCCGCCGACCTGGTCGTGGATCCCGCCGAGAATCATGGCGTCGAGCGCCGCGTCGAGCACCTTCCGGCCCTGTTCGCCGCCGAAACGCCCGACAAGATCGAGAAACGGCGGCTGAGGGAACTTCGGGGCCCCGCCGAAACCGCCGTGCGTGAAGTCGGCGTATCCGACGAGCGCCGCGGCCGAACGCCCGGCGAGCGGAACGAACGCGACCGGCGAGTCGGCCGCGGGCACCTCGAGCTCGAGCTCGGCCCGGATCGCCTCGCCGATCCGCGCGGCCTGCGCGTCGACCTCCTCGCGCCGTTCACGCCACGCCGCGGCGAGCCGCTCGAGCATGTGGTCGAACGACGGCCGCCCGTGCATCGGGACCGGCGGGAAGTACGTCCCCACCCAGAACGGCTTGAGTGAATGCGGGTCGACCCACGCCGAGAGCGGCCAGCCTCCCGAGGCGCGGCCCTCGGTCAATCGCGTGAACGCCTGGCAGGCGGTCATGTAGACCTCGTCGACGTCGGGCCGTTCTTCCCGGTCCACCTTGACGGGCATGAAGTCGCGGTTGAGCCGTTCCGCGGTCGCTTCCGACTCGAAGCTCTCCCGCTCCATGACGTGGCACCAGTGGCAGGTCGAGTAGCCGATCGAGACGAAGAGCGGCACGTCGCGCTCACGGGCCTCGCGGATCGCCGCCTCGCCCCACGGCCGCCAGGCGACCGGGTTGAACGCGTGCTGGAGCAGGTACGGGCTCGTCTCGCCGGAGAGGGCGTTCGCGGGCCGGGCGTCGGGCCGGTGGGAAGGATGCGCGTGGGCCATGGGCGGGCAGGGTAGGCTCACGCCCGGCGTCCGATCCGGCCGATGGGTTGGGTTGCGACGCCGATGGGATCCGCCACCCACAACCTCGCCGAGCTCGCCGAGTGGATGCGGTCGCTGCCGCTCTCGTCGCTCGCGCCGCCGGGGCTGCTGCTGGTGATCGGTCTCGCGACGCTGCTCTTCGGGGCCCGCCTGCTGCGTCCGACGCTCGCGCTCGCCGCGATCTTCGTCGGCGTGACGATCGCGGTCGGCTGGGCCCGCGTGAGCGGCTCGACGCTCGCACCAATCTGGTGGGCGGCCTTCGGGGCGATCGGCGGGGTCGTCGCGGCGACGCTCGGGTATCGCCTGCTGCTCGCCGGCGGCTCGGCGTCGATCGGGCTCGCGATCTCGGCGATCGCCGCGAGCGCCGCGATCGAGGCGGGCATTGTCGCGACCCCCGACGGGAACGCCCGTCGCGAGGCGCCCGCCGATGCGGTCGCGTACGCATCGACTTCGCCGGAGCGGTCGCCCGCCGCCGGCCCGAGCGACGACGCGCTTGCGAACGTCCTCGGCCCGTGGATCGACCGCTACGCGGGCGACTTCCGCGCGACGCTCGGCAACGCCCGGGGCGAACTCGACTCGCGATGGGCCCGCCTCGCCGGACCCGAGCGCACGTTCTTCCTCGCAAGCGTCGCCGCCGGGGCGTTCATCGGACTGGTCCTCGGTCTCGTCAACCCGAACGGCACCGCCCGGGTGGTGACGAGCCTCCTCGGCGGGCTCTTCCTGCTTGCGGGCGGCGTGCCGCTGCTCGTCCGGAGCCTCGAGAGCGAGACGGTGCGGGCGGGGCC
>JBEIUL010000269.1:0-4188 GCA_040374395.1 Phycisphaeraceae bacterium | reverse complement strand
CCCGTCGTGGGTCGGCGACGCCTGTATGGCGACGCCCGCGTTCCGGGCGCTGCGGGCCGCGCGGCCCGGGGCGACGATCGAGCTGACCTGCCGGCCCGGCCTCGACCGGCTGCTCGGGGCGAGCCCATGGTTCGACCGGATCCACGTCGACGCGATGCGCGGGCTCGCGGGACCGTTCCGGGCGGGATCGCGGCTGCGCGGCCGGCGCCCCGACGAGGTCGTGCTCTTCCCGAACTCCTTTCGCACCGCGCTCGCGGCGTTCGTCTCGGGAGCCCCGAAGCGAGTCGGCTTCCGCCGAGACCTGCGCGGCCTACTGCTGACCGCCGGCGTCCCGATGCCCGACCGGAGCGTGCCCCATCCGACGCTCGCGAGTTACTGCGAACTGCTCGAGCGCGGCCTCGGCATCCCCGTCGCCGATCGCCGGCCCGAACTCTTCCTCGACCCCGCGGCCGACCGGGCCGCCGCCGAACGCCTGCTCGCGGACGTGCCGCGGCCGTTCGCCCTGCTGGTTCCCGGCGGGAACCGCGACGACAAGCGATGGCCCGTCGATCGCTTCGCGGCCCTCGCGAGGGCCCTCGCCGACCGCGGCCTCGCGTCGGTCGCGACGGGAAGCCCCGGCGAGCGGCCGCTGCTCGCGCGGCTGGTCGCCGAGTCGCCCGTCCCGATCCACGACCTCTCGCGGCACTCGTTCGACCTCGGCGTCCTGAAGGGCGTCGTCGCGGCGGCGAGCATCTGCATCTCGAACGACACCGGCCCGCGGCATCTCGCGGCGGCGTTCGCGGTGCCCACCGTCGCGTTGTTCGGCCCGACCGACCATCGCTGGACGCTCCTGCCCGGCGCCCCCGAGCGGCTGCTGGTCGCCGAGCCATTCTTGCCCGGCGACCGCATGGCCGACCGGCACGCGAAGGCCTGCCGGATCGAGCGGATCGCCCTCGGTGACGTCCTCGACGCCGTCGACCGGCTGCTGGCGGGAAGGCCACCGATCGCGGACACTTCCCGCCGATGACCTCGCTCCTGTCTGCAGCGATCCCGGAGTTTCCCTGGCCCGCGTGGCTCGCGATCGCGTTCCTCGCCGGCAGCATCCCGTTCGGCCTCCTCATCGCCCGGGCGAAGGGCGTCGACATCCGCGCCCACGGCAGCGGGAACATCGGGGCGACGAACGTCGGTCGCGTGCTCGGCCGGACGTTCGGCATCGCCTGCTTCGCGCTCGACGCCCTGAAGGGCGCGATCCCGACGATGCTGGCCGGCCTCTCCCGCGGCACGTTCGGCACGAGCCCGTCGGACCTCGCCGCCGGCGACCTCTGGTGGTGGCTCGCGGTCGCGGTCGCGTCGCTCCTCGGCCACATGTTCAGCCCGTGGATCGGCTTCAAGGGCGGCAAGGGTGTCGCGACCGGCTTCGGGGCCCTCGCCGCGATGTGGACGCCGCTGACGGTGCCCGCGGCGGTCGCCCTCGCGACATGGCTCGCGGTGGTGAAGATCTCCCGCACCGTCTCGATCGCGAGCATCGCGGGCGCCCTCGCCGTCCCGCTCGCCGTCGCGGCGCGGATCGGACTTTCCGGCGACGCGAAGGCCTCGCTCGCCGCCGAGACGCCGACGCTCGCGGTCACTTCGGCGGTCGCGATCCTCGTGGTCTGGAAGCACCGCTCGAACCTCGCGCGGCTCGTCCGCGGCGAGGAACTCAAGGTCAAAGCATGAGCACCTCCGCCGAAGACGGCTACCGGTCGCCCCTCGAGACCCGCAACGCGAGCGCCGCGATGCGGGCCATCTTCTCCGAGCGCCGCAAGTTCACGACCTGGCGCCGCGTCTGGCTCGCCCTCGCCGAGGCCCAGCGCGAGCTCGGCCTGCCGGTCACCGCGGCGCAGGTCGAGGCCATCCGCCGTAACCTCGACTCGATCGACTTCGCCGCCGCCGCCGAACACGAGCGGCGGCTGCGGCACGACGTGATGGCCCACGTCCACACGCTCGGCGACGCGGCGCCGGAAGCCCGGGCGATCATCCACCTCGGCGCGACGAGCCAGGACGTGGTCTGCAATGCCGACGCCCTGATCCTGCGCGACGCGACCGGGCTCCTCTGCGGCAAGCTCGCCCGCATCGTCGACCGCCTCGGCCGGTTCGCCGGCGAGCACCGCGCGCTCCCCTGCCTCGGATTCACGCACTACCAGCCCGCGCAGCCGGTCACCGTCGGCAAGCGGGCGTGCCTCTGGGCCCAGGACTTCGCCCTCGCCCTCGCCGAGCTCGAGCAGCGGGCGGCGACGCTGCCGATCCGGGGGCTGCGCGGCGCGACCGGCACGCAGGCCTCGTTCCTCGCCCTGCTCGGCGGCGACGGGGTCCGCGTGGACGAGCTCGAGCGCCGGTTCCTCGTGAAGCTCGGCTGGGCCGCCGACCGCTCGTTCGCCGTGACCGGGCAGACGTATCCGCGGCTCCTCGACGCACAGCTGCTCTCGAGCCTCGCGGTCGCCGCCGCCGCGGTGCACAAGTGCGCGACCGACATCCGCCTCCTGGCGAACCTCAAGGAGATCGAGGAGCCGTTCGATCGCGAGCAGATCGGCTCGAGCGCGATGCCCTACAAGCGGAACCCGATGCGGTGCGAGCGGGCGTGCGGCCTCGCCCGCTTCGTCGCGAGCCTGCCCGCGAACGCCCTCGCGACCGCGTCGACGCAGTGGCTCGAGCGGACCCTCGACGACAGCTCGAACCGCCGCCTCGCGATCGCCGAGGCGTTCCTCGCGCTCGACGGGGCGCTCGACCTGATGGCGAACGTCTCTGCGGGCCTCGTGGTCTACCCGAGACAGATCGCGGCCCGGCTCGCCGCCGAGATGCCGTTCATGGCGACCGAGGAGATCCTCGTAGCCGCGGTCTCGCGCGGTGCCGACCGGCAGGACGCCCACGAGGCGATCCGCCGCCACAGCGTCGAGGCGGCGCGACGCGTCAAGGAGGAGGGAAAGCCGAACGACCTCCTCGAGCGGCTCGCCGCCGATCCGGTCTTCCGCGGGATCGACCTCGCGGGCCTCGCCGACCCCGCGCGTTTCACCGGCCGCGCCGCCGAGCAGGTCGACCGTTTCACGGCCGAGGTCGTCGCCCCGATCCGAGCCCGCCACGAGGCCTCGCTCGCCGGCGAGCCCGAACTCCGGGTCTGAGCCATGCCGATCCCCCGCCTCCGTCCCGACGCCTGCTCGCTGCTCGTGATCGATGTCCAGGAGCGGCTGCTCCCGACGATCACCGCCGGCGAGGCGATCGCCCACAACTGCGGCCTCCTCGCCGCCGGGGCCGCCGCCCTCGGCCTGCCGATCCTGGTGACTGAGCAGTACGTGAAGGGTCTCGGTCCCACCGTGGCCCCGATCGCCGATCGGCTCCCGTCCGGGACGCTCCGCGTCGAGAAGACCCGCTTCAGCGCCGTCGTGTCCGAGACGGAGCGATTCCTGCGCGAACACCGCCGCCCGACCGTCCTCGTCTGCGGCGTCGAGGCCCACGTCTGCGTCCTCCAGACCACGCTTGACCTGCTTTCCCGGGGCTGGTCGGTCTTCCTCGCGACCGACGCGATCTCGAGCGGCCAGGCCGACCAGATCGCGCCCGCCTTCGCCCGGATGCAGGCGGCCGGCGCGACCTTCACGGGAACGCTCGGCGCCCTCTACGAACTGGTCGGCGACGCCTCCGACCCCCGGTTCAAGTCGATCCTGCCGCTCGCCAAGGCGGTCCGCTCTCCCGGTCGGATCCCCCCCGTCGGCTGACGGGACTTTTTCCGGGAACAGCGACTCCGTCCCAAAACCCGCTATGCTCCGCCCCGACTCGCCCCGGGATCGAGCCCCGGCCCTCGAGGGCCGGGTGAACGGAAAGCCCCAAGGAAAGGCTCACGAATGGTGACCGATACCTACGAGCGTCTGAAGAAGATCCTCGCCGACTGCGAGGAGGACGTCCGCAAGGCCGCCGGTGGCAACAAGGCCGCCGGGACCCGCGCCCGCAAGGCGATGCAGGATCTCCGAGCCGCTGCCCAGGAACTTCGGGCTCAGGTCCTCGAAGTCCGTAACGTCGACGGCGGCGCCAAGCCCTGACCCGACACGCGACCGGCGTTCACGCCGGACATCGCGATGAACCACTCGTGGGAACACCCGGCGACTGCCTCGTCGCCCGGTGCGCGGATGCCCGTTCGGCATCGCAACCCGGAACACTGACCTGAATCGCCGTGCCGAGCCT
>JBEIUL010000073.1:0-8547 GCA_040374395.1 Phycisphaeraceae bacterium | reverse complement strand
GCATCTCGCGCCAGCTCTGGTGGGGCCACCGCATTCCCGTCTGGTCGAAGTCCGTCGCCGCGGGCGACGCGGCGGCGAAGGGCACGCCGCACGGCGCCGCGTCCGACCGCACCGTCGCCCCGCACACCCGCTGGACCTCGCACGGCTGCGCCCAGTTCACCCGCACGAATCCCGACGGTTCGCCCGAGACCTTCGTCTGCGTGCCGCCCGACGCGACGCTCGCGAAGCGCGAGCGCACCGTCATCCTCGCCGACGGCCGGCATGAACCGCAGATGGACGGCCGCGAGCTCGCCGCCGCCCTGGAGGCCGAGGGCTTCGCGCAGGATCCCGACGTCCTCGACACCTGGTTCAGCTCGGCGCTCTGGCCGCTCTCGACGCTCGGCTGGCCGTATCCGGAACGCTTCGGCGGCGCCGACATGGAAGGCCTCCTCGAGACCTTCAACCCGAGCGACGTCCTCTGCACCGCCCGCGAGATCATCACCCTCTGGGTCTCGCGGATGGTCATGTTCAACCGCCATTTCCTCGGCGGACGCCTGCCGTTCCGCGACGTCTTCATCCACGCGATGATCCAGGACGGCCACGGGCAGAAGATGAGCAAGTCGCTCGGGAATGGCGTCGACCCGCGTGACATCATCCATTCGCACGGGGCCGACGCGATGCGGTTCACGCTCGTGCAGATGGCCACCGACACGCAGGACGTGCGGCTGCCGGTCGATCTCGTCGACCCGTGGTCGGGCGAGGCGTTCACGCCGAAGACCATCGTCACCGCCGCGGGCCACGTGGTCGCGGCCCCGCTGCAGGAGTCGACGGCGAAGCAGGGGGCGAGGATGGTCTCGGGCTACGGCGCCGCGAGCGGCACGGCCGCGCCGACCGACGAGGTGCCCCTCGCCCGCAACACGAGCTCGCGGTTCGACGTGGGCCGCAACTTCGCGAACAAGGTCTGGAACGCGACGCGGTTCGCCCTCGGCAATCTCGCCGACGGCACCGGCGAGGCGGCCGACCCGGCGACGCTTCCGCTGGTCGACCGGTGGATCCTCGCCCGGCTCGCGGCGACGGTGCGTTCGATCGAGACGTCGCTCGCGAACTACCGCTTCAACGAGGTGTCCGACGCCCTCTACGACTTCATCTGGCGCGACCTCTGCGATTGGTACCTCGAGGCGATCAAGCCGACGGTCCGCGGCGACGCCCGGCAGCGGCGGGTGCTGCGGACGGTGCTCGACCAGGCCCTGCGGCTGTTGCATCCGGTCTGCCCGTTCGTGACCGAGCGGCTCTGGACCTCGGTCGAGGAGACCGGTCCGGGCGGCCTGCCCGGCGTGCCCGCCCCGGCGAGCCCGCTCCTCTGCGTCGCGGCGTGGCCGACGCCCGATCCGCGGCTCGATTTGGCGGCCACGGTCGTCGAGTTCGCCCGCGTGCAGGCCCTCGTCGACGCGATCCGCACCAAGCGCGGCGAGCGGCAGGTGCCCCCGAAGCGGAAGGTCGCGATGTTCGCCCCGCAGGCGGTGCTCGACCTCGCGGCCCGGGCGGGCGGCGTCGTCGAGCACCTGGCCGGCCTCGAGCGGATCGGCCCGCTGCCCGCGACCCCGCCGTCCGACGGGGTGCCGCTGGCGTTCGAGGGAGGCGAGGTGCTGCTCTCCGGCCTCGTCGACGCGGTCGACGCGGGGGCCGAGCGAGCCCGCCTCGAGAAGACGATCTCCGACCGCGAGCGCCAGGCGGCGGGCTTCCACGCGAAGCTCTCGAACCCCGGCTACCTCGCCAAGGCGAAGCCCGAACTCGTCGACGAGACCCGGGCCAAGCTCGCCGAGGCCGAGGCCGACATCGCGGCCGCCCGCCGGCTGCTTGCCTCGCTCGGCGGGTGAGGATCGATTCGGGGCGAATCCGCGATGCGGGGAAATTCGGGCGAAACCGGGAGCCCGCTCCGGACGATGGGCTACCCTGAGCGACACCCGTCCGCGTTCCCCCCCCGGAGGAAGCCGTGAGCCGATCCGACGCCCGGATCCCATGCCTCGTCGCGCGAGCCCTGCCGCTTGCGGTGGCGGTCGCGCTTGCGGGCTGCGCGGCCCGCGCGGCGACGGCCCCGCACACGAAGCCCGAACCGAAACCCGCGGCGAAGGTCGCGGCCGCGACGGTGCATCCGGCGCCGAAGCATGAGGTGAAGGAAGCGGTGCCCGCCCCGGCTTCCGCGCCCGCGGCACCCGCCCCGGCCCCCGTCATCGCCGCGAGCGCGATGAGCCCGATCGCGTTCACCAGCGAGCCGTGGCTCAACGAGACCGCGACCGCCGAGATCGAGGGCGAGAAGATCTCGACCGCGAACTACCGCCTCTTCCACACGCTCAGCGGCGCGTCGCTCAGGAAGATGATGCCCGCGTTCCTCGAGACCTCGCTCGCCCACTACTCGACGGCCCTCATCACGCTGCCGCCGCCGGGCAAGCCGCTCGAGACCTACCTCTTCGGAAGCCGCGACGAGTGGTCCGACTACACCCGCCGTCGCATGGGCCGCGAGGCGAACACCTACCTCGCCCTCGGCCGCGGCGGCTACACCATCGACGGCACGAGCGTCCTCTTCGACCTCGGTCGCTTCGACACGCTCATCCTCGCCGCCCACGAGGGCTGGCACCAGTACTCGCAGACGATCTTCCGCGAGGGCCTGCCGCTCTGGGCCGACGAGGGCCTCGCGACCTGGATGGAAGGGCACCGTTGGGCCCGCGACGCCGACCGTCCGACCTTCAATCCGTGGCGGAACTTCGAGCGGTTCGGCGAGCTGCGGGAAGCGGTGCGCGACCAGGAACTCATCCCGCTCGAGGAACTGCTCGACGGCGTGCCGCAGGGTTTCCTGAAGGACGGCACGAGCCGGCTGCTCACCTACTACGCCCAGGTCTGGGCCTTGATCCACTTCCTCGTCGAGGGCGAGGGCGGCAAGTACCGCGCTGGCCTCGAGCGGCTCGTCGACGACGCGGTGAACGGCCGCGTCTCGGCCCGCGTGGCCGAGGTCGCGGGCATGCCGCGGCGGCGCATCGTGCCCGCGAGCGCCGGGCGGGCGGTCTTCGCGGTCTACTTCGGCACCGACCTCGACCGGATCGGCGCCGAGTACGACGCGTTCGTCTGGCGGATCACCGCCCGCGGCGCCGGCGACTGCATCTGGAAGGGCGAGAGCCCGCTCACGCTGCCGCCGCCCGCGCCGCCGACCAAGCCGCTGCGGAAGGCGGAGTGAGGCGATCCGGTCTTGTCACGCCGGCGAGCGCTGCTCGCCCCGCATCCCGAGCAGCGTCTCCTCGAGAAACGCCGTGACGCGCGACTTCGCGTCGGCGGCGTGGCGGCCGAAGCCGGCGTGCTCGGCGGGGGCGCCGGTGCGGTCGTAGACGTGGAGGCGGACGTTCGCGGGGTCCTTCGCCCGCGCCCGGAGCTTCTCGACGAACCGTTCCATCGCGGCGCACGAGACCCACTCGTCGTGGCGGTTGTGCAGGAAGAGGCAGGGGATCTCGCGCCAGCCGTCGAGGTGCGTCGCGGGATCGAGCCGCGCCGCCCGTTCGGGATCGGTCTCTGCGAAACGCGGCTCGCCGAGCAGGTCGCCCGTCGTGCACTCGCCGATCGCGGCGACGAAGCGGTGGGGGCGGCACAGCCGCACGAGCGTGGCCATGCCGCCCGCGCTCATGCCGCCGATCGCGACGCGATCGGGATCGAGTTCGTGAACGGACCGCGTCGCCGCGACGACCGCGTCGATCTCGGCGGCCATCTGCTCGATCACGCCCAGGGCCGCCTCGGGAGCCTGCCGCTCCGGCTCGAGCCGCTCGCCGTGGCCCGGCAGGTCGACCGCGACGCTCGCGATGCCCGCCCGCAAGAGCCGCAGGTAGCGGCCCGGGTCGAGTTCCTTCGTGACGGTCCGGCCGTGCATCCAGAGGAGCCACGGGGCCGGCCGCGCGGCGCTCGCCTCGGGCGGCGTCGCGACGAGCGCGGGCACGCCGCCGAGCATCACGAACCGCGCGTGCGCGAGCAGCGACGAGGGCAGTCCGGTCAGGTCAGGCATCGGGCTTCGCGGGCTCGGCCGGCTTCGCTTCCCAACGCGGCGGCGGGCCGAGCGAGGGCTGCAGCAGCGACTCGACGACCATCGCGGTGCCGAACGCGGCGCTTCGCGGGAAGACGCGGTCGTTCCAGCCGCCGTCGACCTCGCGCACCGAGAAGAGGATCGCGTTCAGGGCGTCTCGCCGCGACGCCCGGTCGCTCTCGGGCAGCAACTCGATCGCGAGGGCCGCCATGCGGAACCCGTAGAAGAAGTAGTACGGCGCGACACCGTACGGCGGCACGTGCGTGCCCGACTTCTTCCGCCGCGCCTCCAGGGCCTTCCAGTCCTGGATGAAGCGGTCGACGGCGTTGCGGAGGCGCTCCGCGTCCGAGCGGCCGGCGAGAAACAGCGCGCTCTCGGCCGCGACCATCCGCCCGATCGCCCCGGGAATCTGGCCCGGCTCGTCCTTGGCCGGCCGCATCGCCGAGTACGCGACGAATCCCGAATCCGCCCGCGAGATCTCGAGGGCCTTGAGCCCGCGCTCGATCGCCCCGTCCTCGACCGCGTGGCCCTGCGCCTTCGCCTCGAAGAGCGTGAGAAGCACCGGCGCCGTCATGAACGGCGAGGTCGCGCTCGGCGTCTCGAGGCCGGGCCGGCGGCTGTAGCTCCAGCCGCCGACCTCGGGGATCTCGATCGCCCCGAGGGCGTCGAGGTAGAAGCGGATCGCCTCGGCGACGGCCCGCTCGGAGCCCTCGGGAATCGCCTTCCGCCGCTCGATCGCGAGCAGGAAACGCAGCCCGTACGCGTGGCCCCAGCCGCGGACGTCGTAGCCGCCGCCGTACTCGGGGCTCATGAGCGGCTCGCGGATCGCGTCGCAGACGAAGGCCGTGGCCCGTGCGATCGCCTCCTTCCGCTCGCGGTCGTCGGCGTACCCGGGCATCTCGACGAGCGCCCGCCCGACGATGCCCGTCCCGCCGACGCGGTAGCCGTAGGGAATCACGCCGCCCACGCGATAGACGCCCTCGTACGGCCACTCGGCCTTCGGCGCGCCGTCCTTCATCGTTTCCTGCTTGGGAAGCAGGAGATCTCGGGCGTTCGCGATCGCCGCGTCGACCTCGGCCCTCGGCGGGATCGGCAGCGACGGGGCTTCCGGCTTCGCGGCCGGCGGCGGCGCGGCGGGCGAATCCTGCACGGCGAGCGCGACGATCAGCGCCAGGACGAGGGGCAGTTCGATCATGGCGTGGGCGTCTCCGGGCGCGGTCGGCTCGGCATGTAGAGATAGACGAACATCGTGTTCCCGTAGGAGTGGACTTCCGGCCCGTCGAGGCCGGCCAGCGTCCGCTCGTCCTCGGGCAGGTCGATCGGCGTGCGGAGCACGAGGAAGCTCTTCTCGGCCATCACCTCGCGGCACCGCGCGGCCTGCTCGAGGACCTTTCGCCGCCGCGGCGGATCTTCCATCAACTCGTACGGTGGATCGAGGAAGACCACGTCCACCGGCCGCGGCGCGGACGCCAGCGTCGCCGCCGCGAGGGCGTCGCCCTGGATCGCCTTCACGCGGTCGCCGCACCCGAGCCGGGCGATGTTCCGTTCGAGGCACCGGAAGACCTCGCGATCGCGCTCGACGCAGACGACCTCGGCCGCCCCGCGCGACGCCGCCTCGAGGCCCATCGTGCCGACGCCCGCGAAGAGGTCGAGGACGCGGGTGCCGTCAAACCAGCCGCGGAGGATGCCGAAGAGCGACTCCTTGACCCGGGCGAGCATCGGTCGCGTGAGGTCGGTGCCTTCGGGGGCCTCGAGGGTTCGGGATCGGTATTCGCCGCTGATGATCCGGATCACGGGGGCATGGTAAAGGAAGCGGGGGGCGTCGGCCGCTATCTTCCGCATCCCGATTGGCCTGAAGGGGTTCCCAATGTCCATGAACGTCTGCGTCCTCATCACCGCCGCCGGCAGTTCCACCCGCTTCGGCTTCGGCGACAAGCTGGCCCAGGACCTCGGCGGGCGGGCCGTCCTCCTCCGCAGCGTCGAGGCGTTCACCAGGCGCGACGAGGTGCGGTCGATCGTGGTCGCCGCCCCGCCCGACTCCTTCGACGAGTTCCGCGACCGTCACGGCGGGGCTCTCGGCTTCCACGGGGCGTCGATCGTCGAGGGCGGCCGCATCGAGCGGTGGGAGACGGTGAGGAACGCCCTCGCGGCCGTGCCCGACGACTGCACGCACGTCGCGGTGCACGACGCGGCCCGGCCGGGCGTGGACGACGCGCTGCTCGACCGCGTGTTCGCGGCGGCGGCGGTGCACGACGCGGTGATCCCGGGGCTGGCCGTGCGCGACACGCTCAAGCGGGTCGGCGAGAGGCTCGTCGCCGGCGGCGAGGACGACGCGATCGCCGACGCGATCCTCGGGGATGCAGGCAAGCCGCAGACCTCGGCGAAGGTCGTCGAGGCCACGGTCGACCGGAGGAACCTCGTCGCGGTCCAGACCCCGCAGGTCTTCCGTCGCGAACTGCTGCTGAAGGCCTATGCGAAGGGCGATCTCGACGGCGTCACCGACGACGCCTCGGTCGTCGAGCGGCTCGGCATCGAGGTCGTGGTCGTCGAGGGCGACCCGCGAAACCTCAAGATCACCACGCCGGAAGATCTCGAGCTGCTGCGGGCGATCCTCGGGGTCAAGGGCCCCGAGGGGCGGGCGACGCACAGGAAGTTCTGAGGCCGCTCCCGATTTCCTCGGGGAAGAAAGTGCCCGGGCGGCCCGTCGAGGGCGGTGACCGTCCGGGAAACCCCGTGAGACTGTCACAATTTTCTGGTGCGGGGGCGGTTCGGTGTCACGCTGTGGGCATGAATCCGTTCCGCCCCTCCACCCTCCTCGTCGCGATCGCGTCGTGCACGCTGCCCTCGGCCGCCCTCGCGCAGTACTCCTCCGATCCCGCCACCCCGCTCGCGATCGTCGCCAACAAGGGCGATGACGTCCAGCCGAAGATCGCGGCCAACCCGTTCGGCGGCCAGTACATCTCGTACTTCGCCGGTCCGGGCTACGACGTCTACCTCGACCGTCGCGACGCGAGCGGCAACAGCGTCTGGGGTTCGGCGGTGCTCGTCGAGAACCGCGACCTCTCGTCGACGACCGACTACGGGCTGACCGTGGACCCGAACGGCAACGCCTATCTCGTCTACAACATGAGCAACCCGAAGTCGTCGTCGCAGGGCCTCCTGAAGATGACGTCGGTCGCCCCCGACGGCACGATCCGCTGGTCGACGACGCTCCACAACACGGCGGCCGGAGCGACCAACATCGGCAACGGCCGCGCCACCGTCGGCACCGACGGCTTCGTGTGGGGCGCCGCGTCGATCGGCTTCGACAGCTCGATCTCCCGCGTCAATCCCTCGACGGGCGCGATCGCGAACGCGGTCTTCCTCAGCGAGAGCTCGACCGTCAAGCAGATCTGCTCGGGCCTGCAGCCCTCCACCGACGGGGCGGTGATCTTCAGCACCATCCGGTACACCACCTTCACGAGCCCGAAGGTCCTCCGGCTCCGCCGCATCAACTCCGACGGCACCTACGGCTGGGGCGGCCAGAACGGCACCGCGGCGTTCACCGTCGGATCGGTGCAGACCGGCAACTTCCCCGACTTCATCCCGGACGGCACCGGCGGCGCGTACGTCCCGTGGTACTCGACGAGCCCGCTCAACTGCCGGCTGCAGCGATTCGACGCGAGCGGCACGGTGATGTTCGGTTCCGACGGCGTCGCCGTCTCGACCGCGACCACGGGAACCGTGGGCGGGGTGACCACGACGCTGAACCGCACCAATCCGGCCACGGTCATCGGCGGCGACGGCCGGGTCTACGTCTTCTATCGCGCGTACACGGGCTCGATCGCCGGCGCCGTGTGGTACGGCATCGGAGCCCAGTGCTTCGACTCGACCGGCAACCGGATGTGGGGTGACGGCGGCGTGATGATCGAGGACTACACGGCGTCGACCGCGGGCGTGTACGACCGGAACATGGGCGCGGCCAGCCTCTTCCAGGGCAGCCCCGGCTGCTCGTACGCCGACTCGTCGACGGCCTCGCAGGCCACCGCGAAGGCGTGCCGCATGAACTCCGACGGGACCGTGGCGTGGAAGGTCCCGTTCGCCTCGAACGCGGGGTCGAAGTACCGGTTCGTGGGCTCGAGCGGCGACGCCAGCGCGATCTTCGCCTGGCAGAACGCCGTCTCCTCGGGCGCTGGCGACATCTTTGCGGCTCGGGTGAACGCCGACGGCACGGTCGGCGACGCGAGCGTACCCGGCGACCTGAACGATGACGGCCTCGTGGACGGGGCCGACCTGACGATCATGCTCGCCTCGTGGGGCCCGTGCCCCGGCTGCGTGGCCGACCTGAACGGCGACGGCGTCGTCGACGGGGCCGACCTCGCGATGCTGCTCGCCGACTGGACGGGCTGAGCGAGCGGTCGAATCTCCTGAACGCCAACGCCCCGGCCCGCGCCGGGGCGTTGTGCATGGGAGAGACGTCAGAAGGGCGCCGGGCTGCCGACGCCGAGCCGCTCGCCCGTCGCCGGGTG
>JBEIUL010000342.1:0-3368 GCA_040374395.1 Phycisphaeraceae bacterium | reverse complement strand
CTGCGGGATGTGCTGCTTGCGGTACTTGCCGAGGTAGGTACCGTCGGCGTCGTAGACCGCGGCGGTGTTGTAGAGGACGCCGCTCATCTCCCGCTCGTACACCGGAACCACCACCGCCATCTTGTGTCGGCTCGCGAGCTTCGCGACGAGATCGGTCGTCGGCCCGGGCACCGGCTCGGCCGCCTCGTACCACCGGACGCTCTGGCTCGGGCAGAAGTAGGGCCCGTTGAAGATCTCCTGCAGGCAGAGGATCTGGACGCCGCGCTTGCCCGCCTCGTCGATGAGCGGCACGTGCTTCTCGAGCCTCGCGGCCTGGATCTCGGCCACCGGCCGCGACTCGTCGTTGAGCGGGTTGCCGCACTGGATGAGTCCGCAGCGGACGGTTCGGTTTCGGTCGCTCATGCGTGTCTCCGGATTCCCCTCAATGCGAGGCCTTCTTCGGTCTCAGCGGATGGCCCCCCTCGACGTGCTCGTTCCACGTCGCCGGCCGGAACCCGTTCGCGACCGGCTCCATCGTGATGCAGCCCTCGGCGGGGCAGACGATCGCGCACAGGTTGCACCCCACGCACTCGGCCTCGTCGACCCGCGGCACCCGCGTGCCCTCCTGCGGATGGATGCACTGGTGGGCCCCGTCGCGGCAGGCCGCCACGCAGAGCTGGCAGCCGATGCACTTCGACGCGTCGATCTTCGCGACCGTCTCGTGGTTCAGGTCGAGGTCGCCCCACTCGACGAAGTTCGGGACGGCCTTGCCGACCATCTCGTCGACGCGGTTGAAGCCGTGCGTCCGCATGTACTCCTCGAGCCCGTCCCGCAGGTCGTCGACTACGCGGAAGCCGCGGAGCATCACCTCGGTGCAGACCTGCACGCCGCTCGCCCCGAGCAGCAGGAACTCGACCGCGTCCCGCCAGTTCCGCACGCCGCCGATCCCGCTGATCGGCAGCCCGAACTCGCGGTGCCGGGCGAGCTCGGCCACCATGTGCAGGGCGATCGGCTTCACCGCGGCCCCGCAATAGCCGCCGTTAGTGCTCCGGCCCGCGACCCGCGGCTCGGGGACGAATCGGTCGATGTCGACGCCGATGATGCTCTTGATGGTGTTGATGAGGCTCACGCCGTGGGCCCCGCCGCGCTTCGCGGCCATGCCGTGCGGCAGGATGTTGGCCACGTTGGGCGTGAGCTTCACGAGCACCGGCACCGTGCTGAACTCGACGGCCCACGCGGTGATCCGCTCGTTGACCGTCGGCTCCTGGCCGACCGCGCTGCCCATGCCGCGCTCGCACATGCCGTGCGGGCAGCCGAAGTTCAGCTCGATCCCGTCGGCCCCGGCGTCGATCGACCGCTTGATGATCTCCCGCCACTCGTCGCGGGTCTCGACCATGAGCGAGACCACCATGGCGTGGTTCGGCCACTTCCGCTTGGTCTCGGCGATTTCCTTGAGGTTCGACTCGAGCGGCCGGTCGGTGATGAGCTCGATGTTGTTGAAGCCCGCCCCGCGGACGCCGCCGATCGAGTATCCGCCGAAACGGCTGGACACGTTCTGGATCGGCGTCCCGAGCGTCTTCCACACCGCGCCGCCCCAGCCCGCGTCGAAGGCCCGCTGCACCTGGTCGCCGCTGTTCGTCGGCGGGGCCGAGGCGAGCCAGAACGGATTGGGCGAGCGGATGCCCGCGATGGTCACTCCGAGGTCAGGCACGGTGGGAACCCTCTTTTCCGCGGCCGGTGCCGCGTCCGGCGGCGAGCGCCACGTCGATCGCGATGGCCGCCGCCTTGCCCTCGGCCGCGGCGTTCACCACCTCAAGGCCGCCGTTCAGGCAATCGCCGCCGGCGAACCAACCCGGACGTCCGGTGAACCCGTCGGCGTCGGTCCGGACGATGCCGTTCTCGACAGTGATGCCCGCGAGCCCGCCCAGCAGCGAGCCGATCCGGCCCTGCCCGATCGCGACGAGCGCCAGGTCGGCCTCGACCGCGAACTCGCCCCCGGCGATCGGCCGGTACGACGCGTCGACGCGGGCCAGCCGCACCCGCTCGAGGCGGTCTCGCCCCTCGAATGCGGTCACCACGGTATTCCATTCGGCCCGGGCCCCCGAGCACTTCGCGGCCTCCCACTCGTGGGCGTACCCGCTCATCGCCGCCTCAGTACCGCGGTACAGCATGGTCACCGAGGGGATCCCGAGCCCCAGCGTCTCGCGGACCGCGTCGAGGGCCGTGTTCCCGCCCCCGACCACGACCGCCCGCCGCACGCCGGCCGCGCCCGCGTCACCGAGCTTCATCCGCTCGATCCACGTCGTCGCCCCGGCCACCCCCGGCAGGTCCTCGCCCGGCACGCCGGCCCGGCGATCGGACCCGAGGCCGATCCCGACGAAGACCGCGTCGAAATCGCGATCGAGGGCCTCCAGGCCCAGGTCCTTCCCGACCTCGACCCCGGTCCGCACCTCGACGCCGCCGATCCCGAGCACCCAGTGGACCTCATCCAGGCTCCGCCCGGCCTTCATCTTGTAGGGGGCGATGCCCGCGGTGTTCAGCCCACCCAGAAACGCCCGCCGCTCGAGGATGGTCACCGCGTGCCCGCGGCGACGCAGCTCGTGGGCCGCCGCCAGCCCCGCCGGCCCGCCGCCCACGATCGCGACCCGATTCCCGGTCTCCGGCCCCGCCTCGAAGAACCGCCATCCCTCGTCGTACGCCCGGTCGGTCGCATGCCGTTGCAGCTTCCCGATGGCGATCGGCGGCTCGTTCAGGTGGTTGTAGACGCACGCCCCCACGCACAGCACCTCGACCGGGCAGGTCCGGGCGCAGCTCATCCCGAGGATGTTCGACTCGAAGATGGTCCGGGCGGCCCCGCGGTCGTTCCCGGTCGCGATCTTCCGGATGAACTGGGGTATGTCGATGTGCGTCGGGCACGCCTGGACGCACGGGGCGTCCTCGCAGAAGAGGCACCGGTTCGCCTCGGCCACCGCCGCCTGAGGGGCAAGCGGCAGCTTGAAGTCGGTGAAGGTGGCCTCGGTGGTCGGTGACGGGGGGTTCTGGGGGACCATCGGGCGGCTCCGGACGGCCGGGGTACGCGATCCCGGACCGCCTTTCTTCGGCTCGCCGCTCGCAATCTCGCCGGAAAAAGGAACACGGCCCCGCGGTGAGGCGGGGCCGTGCGGATCGCAATCAGGATTGCGGATCAGTCGGCGGTCGACTCGTCGAGCTTGCCGAGCAGGTCGTCGGTCTTGTCACCGATCTTGGTCTTGAGGCTGGTGTAGCCCGTGACCGCGCCACCGGCGACGACCAGGGTGGTGACCGCGAGCTCGGTGCTCTCGGCGCCGCGCTCGTCGGCGATGAAATTCATGATCCAGTTCTTCATTGGTTCTTTCCTTTGTGCCCAAGGG
>JBEIUL010000128.1:0-6631 GCA_040374395.1 Phycisphaeraceae bacterium | reverse complement strand
GGCTCGTACGCCCCGTTCAGCCGGCCCCTCTTCATCTACGTCAGCAAGGCCGCGGCGGCGAAGCCCGAGGTCAAGGCGTTCGTCGAGTTCTACCTCGACAAGGCCCCCGAGGTCGTCGAGGAGGTCGGCTACGTGAAGCTGCCCTCTTCGGTGTACGACAAGGCGAAGCGGAACTTCGCCGCCCTCCGCACCGGAACCCAGTTCAGCGACGAGAAGGGCAACACGGTCGCCGGCGCCGTGACCGACGTCTACCAGTGAGTTCCCGGACGCTGGAGGCCGCCAAAGCCTCGCGGAAGCCTCACGAACGGGGCCGAACGCCCCGCTAGCATGCACCCCCCCGGGGGCGGGCCCGAAACCCGCCCCCGGCGTGCTTTCCGAGTGTCCCGAGCGCGTCGTCCGCCCGTCCTGCGCCCCCATGGCGAGCCACCCGAGCAACCCCGCCCCAACCGGATCCTCCTTCTCGGCGGCCGAGCGGGCGATCGCGGCCGCCCGGAAGGGCCGGCCCCGCTCGGTCGCGGCCCGAAAGGCCGGCGAGCGGGTGGTGAAGGCGGGCCTCTTGGCCTGCGCCCTCTTCTCGATCTTCGTGACCACCGCCATCGTGGTGGTGCTCGTCCGGCAGACCATCTCGTTCTTCGGGATGCCCGAGGTCTCCCTCTCCGACTTCCTGTTCGGGACGACCTGGTCACCGCTCCTCGGCGAGGAGAAGCACTTCGGGATCTGGCCGCTGATCAACGGCACGGTGCTCGTGAGCGTGATCGCCGCCGCGTTCGCGCTGCCGGTCGGCCTCGTGGCCGCGATCTACCTCTCCGAGTACGCCCCGGCCCGGGTGCGGGCGACGATCAAGCCGACGCTCGAGGTGCTCGCCGGCGTTCCGACGGTCGTCTTCGGGTTCTTCGCGATCAACTTCATCACGCCGGGCCTGCAGCTCGTCAGCGGGAAGTTCGGCTTCTACAACGCGACCGGCGCCGGGCTTGCGGTGGGCATGATGATCCTCCCGATCGTCTGCTCGCTCTCCGAGGACGCCCTGCGGGCCGTCCCCCGCTCGCTCCGCGACGGGGCCTACGCGCTCGGCAGCACCAAGTTCGACGTCTCGGTGCGGGTGGTGGTGCCCGCGGCGCTGTCCGGCATCGTCGCGGCGTTCCTGCTCGCGATCACGCGGGCGATCGGCGAGACGATGATCGTGGCCCTCGCGGCGGGCGGTCTTGCGAACCTCACCATCGCGCCCTGGGCCGAGACCCAGACCATGACCGCCTACATGGTGCAGATCTTCCTCGGCGACGCCCCCGCCGACGGGGTTGAGTACAAGTCGAGCTACGCCGTCGCGTTCGTCCTCTTCCTCATGACGCTCGGCCTGACCATGGCCGGGAACGCCGCCCTCCGCTGGTTCCGGGAGGAGTACGAGTGACCGCGATCCCCGCCGGCATCGAGATCCCCCGCGAGCGGCGGGCGTGGAAGGCCCGGCTGTTCCTCGCGACCTGCCTGTTCGCGACCACGCTCGCGGTGGCGATGCTCGCCGTCCTGCTCGCGTCGATCGCGACCAAGGGCCTGCCGTGGATCGTCGACGCCGAGGCGTTCCGGGCGTCGTTCGCGGAGGGCGGCAACGGACTCGCGGGCTGGCGGGACTGGATCCGCACCGAGTTCTTCACCGAGTACGCCTCGCGGAAGCCGCTGAAGGCCGGCATCAAGGCCCCGCTCTGGGGGTCGGTCTGGGTGGTCACGATCTGCGCCCTCGTGGCCCTGCCGGTCGGGGTCGCCACCGCGATCTACCTCGAGGAGTTCGCCGGCCGCACGCGGCTCTCGCGGCTGATCCAGACGAACATCCGCAACCTCGCGGGCGTGCCGTCGATCGTCTACGGCATCATCGGGCTCACCGCCTTCGCCCGCATGTTCGGGGTGTTCGGAACCGGCGACGACGAGACGCTCTCGATCGGGGATCCCGACGGGTTCCTCTACCTGATGCTTCCCTTCGGGCAGTCGGTGCTCTCCGGCGGCCTGACCCTGATGCTCGTGATCCTGCCGGTGGTGATCATCTCGTCGCAGGAGGCGTTCCGCGCCGTGCCCGCCTCGCTGCGGCAGGCGTCGCTCGCGATGGGGGCGACCACCTGGCAGACGGTCTGGAACATCACGCTGCCCGCGGCGCTGCCGACCATCCTGACCGGGACGATCCTCGCGATCAGCCGGGCGATCGGCGAGGCGGCCCCGTTGCTCGTGCTCGGCGTGCCGCTCTTCATCTCGAACACGCCCGCCAACCTGATGGACGACTTCACGGTGCTTCCGTTCCAGATCTTCGACTGGGCCAAGCGGCCGCAGGCGGATTTCCAGGGGCTGGCCGCCGCGGCGATCGTCGTGCTGCTGGTCGTCCTCCTCTCCTTCAACGTCGTCGCGGTGGTGATCCGCCAGAAGCTTCACCGTCCGCTCTCCTGATCCCGACCGTCCCCGAACGACCCATTGCCCGGAGATCCGCGATGATGCCGAGCCAGGTCTCCGAATCGCCGACCGTACCCCCGCCCGCGACCCCCGGGCATCCCGACCCCTTCCTGCCCCACCGCTCGCTCATGGACGAGATCGCCGCACCCGCCCCGACGCCGCCCGCCGTGACCCCCACGGCCGAGGAGATCGCGATCCGCGCCGGCGGCTTCAGCTCGTGGTACGGCTCGTTCCAGGCCCTGCACGAGATCTCGCTCGACATCCCGGCCCGCAAGGTGACCGCGTTCATCGGACCGTCGGGCTGCGGGAAGAGCACGTTCCTCCGGTGGATCAACCGGATGAACGACACGATCCCGGGGGCGAAGGCCGGCGGTTCGCTGACCCTCGACGGCGAGGACCTGCTCTCGGCGGGCCGCGACGTGGTCGAGCTGCGGCGCCGCGTCGGGATGGTCTTCCAGAAGCCGAACCCGTTCCCGAAGTCGATCTACGACAACGTGGCGTACGGGCCGCGGCTCCACCGGAAGTTGAACCGGGCCGACCTCGACGACCTCGTCGAGCAGAGCCTGCGGGGCGCCGCCATCTGGGACGAGGTGAAGGACCGCCTCCACGCCTCGGCACTCGGCCTCTCGGGCGGGCAGCAGCAGCGGCTCTGCATCGCCCGGGCCCTCGCGGTCGGGCCCGAGGTGCTGCTCATGGACGAGCCCTGCTCGGCCCTCGACCCGCGTTCGACCGCGGCGATCGAGGAGCTCATCGAGCGGCTGGTCGAGAACTTCACGATCGTGATCGTGACCCACAACATGCAGCAGGCCGCCCGCGTCTCCGACCGGACCGCCTTCTTCTACGAGGGTCGCCTCATCGAGGACGACGAGACCGAACGCATCTTCACCAAGCCCCGCGAGCGCCGGACCGAGGACTACGTGACCGGCCGCTTCGGCTGAGCCGAGCGAGGGAACCGACCGTGGCGATCCACCTCCAGACCCGAATCGTCGACCTGCGGCGCAACCTGCTCGCGATGGGCGCGGCCGTCGAGAGCCGCGTGGCGGGCGTCGTCCGCGCCCTCGAGACCGGCGACGCCGAGCTCGCCCGCACCATCAAGGAAGGCGACGCCGAGATCGACCAGATGCAGATCGAGCTCGAGGGCGAGTGCATGAAGCTGCTCGCCCTGAGCCATCCGGTCGCGAGCGACCTGCGGCTCATCGTGACGGTCCTCCGCATCAGCGGCGAGCTCGAGCGGATCGCCGACCACGCGAAGGGCATCGCGAAGCGGCTGATCAAGATCGAGCGGTCGGGCGCGATCGCGATGCCGAGGTCGCTCGTCGACCTCGCGGAAGGCACCCGATCGATGATCGCCGAGGCGATCGCCACCATGGCCGACCCGGGCCTCGACCGCTGCCTCCAGATCCGCCGCAGCGACCGCCGCATCGACCTGCTCAACAAGGAAGTGCTCACCTGGAGCCGCGAGGAGATCACCCGCGACGTGGCCCACACCGCGCAGGCGATCGACATCCTCTCGGCCGCCCAGCGCTTCGAGCGGATGGCCGACATCGCGACGAACATCGCGGAAGACCTGATCTTCCTCGTCGAGGGCCGGATCGTGCGGCACGGGGCCGAGTGAGGCGATCAGCCGGCCGCGGCCGTACCGTCGTTGGACTTCGGGGGCATCGAGAACGCCTCGCCCTCCGGCACGTGCCGAATGCGGATCTCGCCCTCGGCGTCGCGGCTGGCGAAGCCGAGCTCGAGCAGCGCGGCGAGCGCCGCCTCCTGCTCGGCCTGCTTCTTTGACGATCCGCTGCGGGCGGGGAACTGCCGGCCGTTGAGGTCGACGCGGATGAGGAAGGTCTTCGCGTGGTCGGGGCCCGACTCCTCGACGACCACGTACTGCGGGTTCGGCAGCGAGACCCGCTGGCCCGCCTGCTGGAGCACGCTCTTGAAGTTGTGCTGGTGGCCGAGCGTGGCGGCGCGGGCGATGCGCGGGTCGAGATGCTTGAGGATGAACTCGCGGGCGACCTCGAGCCCACCGTCGAGGTACAGGGCGCCGACCACCGCCTCGAAGCTCGCCGCGGCGAGGCTCGCGGGAAGGTTCTCGCGGTTGCCGACGCCCTTGCCGAGGACGAGCGCCCGCTCGAGGCCGATCTCGCGGGCGATCTCGGCGCAGGTCTTTCGGCTCACGACGTTGCTCTTGACCTTCGTGAGCTCACCCTCGAGGGCCGCCGGGTACGTCCGGTAGAGCCGGTCGCAGACGACCATGCCGAGGATCGCGTCGCCGAGGAACTCGAGCCGCTCGTTGCTCTCGACGCGGGCGTTCGCGATCGACGCGTGGACGAGGGCGGTCGAGAGGAGGCTCCGGTCCCGGAAGCGGTAGCCGAGGATCTCCTCGGCCAGCCTCTCGGGGGCCAGGGTGTCGGGGACGGGTCCACCGCCGCCGGACTCGTGCTGCGGGAGCCTTTCGGCCGGGGGTTCCTTCGATTCGGGCATCGCCAACTCCGGGATCGCGACCGCGGCGTCTCGGGACGTCGGGGGCGAGGACCTTCGGGCGAGTGCTCCAGCCGTCGCGACCGTCGCGGCGGCTGGAGGACGCGCCAACCGACCCAAGTATCGGCCTGAAACGGGGGATCCGGAAGCCCGGGACGGCGATTTCCCGTCACGCGGACGCCGGATATCCGGACCCGAGCCCGGCCCGTCCTGCCAACCCGTTGCCGAAGACGGCCGGCTCGGGTAACGTGCGTGGCTCGCCCTGAGGGGGCGAAGGCCTTTTCGGAGTTTCCGCCATGCACTATCCCCACAAGCTCAGCCGCATCAAGAAGCTCCGCAAGGTCGGGTTCCGGGCTCGCATGAAGACCCGCAAGGGCCGTGCGATCGTGAACAGCAAGCGGCGTCTCGGCCGCCGGGTCCGCACCCGCTGACCGTCCCGCGGCGGGACGTGAGTCCGAGGCCGCGTCGATGATCCAACTCATCCTCATCGGAAGCCGCGGTGCGGGAAAGACCGCCGTCGGACGCGCCGTCGCCGCACGACTCGGTCGTCCGTTCGCCGATCTCGATGATCGCGCGATCGCCCTCGCGGGCGGCGGAAGCGTCCGTGACTTCATGGCCCGGGCTGGCGAGCCGGCGTGGCGGGAACTCGAGCGGCGGGCGTTTCTCGATGCGACCGGCGGACCGGAGCGGCCCGCGGTGCTGGCCCTCGGCGGCGGAGCGGTCACGGTCGCGGCGATCCGCGACGGGCTCGATCTCCTTCGGGAATCAGGTTCCGTACGGATCGTGTGGCTCTCGACCCCGGTCGAGCTGCTCGCCGCGAGGCTTCAGGCCGCTCCGGGTGACCGGGGCAGCTTGACCGGCCTCGGACTGATCGACGAGCTGCCCGCCCTGTTGGCCGTCCGCGAGCCGCTCTACCGTGGCCTGTCCAACGTCGCCTTCGACACCGCCGGCCGATCGGTCGCCGAGGTCGCCGACACGGTGGTCGCGTGGCTCACGACCTCCAAAGCCCTATCCTGATCGCGTGACCGTCCCCGCCCCGTCGATACCCGTCCTCCGCGGTGACCGCGAGGTGCCCCGCGACGGCCTTGTCGGCAAGACGGTCGCGATCCTGGGCTACGGGAACCAAGGCCGGGCCCACGCGGCGAACCTCTCCGACTCGTTCGGCGGAGACCTGTCGATCGTGATCGGCGGCCGTCCCGGCAGCGACGGCCTCGCCCGGGCCGCCGCGGACGGGTTCGCCGCCTTGCCGAACGAGGAGGCGGCGGCGAGGGCCGACCTCGCGATCGTGGCGCTGCCCGACGAGATCCACGGTTTGGCCTGTCCAAAGGTCCTCCAGGGAATGCGGCCCGGGGCCACGGTCGGCTTCATCCACGGCTTTTCGGTTCGCTTCGGGGCGGTGAAGCCTCGCGAGGACCTCGGCGTCGTGCTGGTCGCCCCCAAAGGCCCCGGAACGACGCTGCGGGCCCGGTTCCGAATGGGACAGGGCATCCCTGCCCTGATCGCGATCGAGCGGGAGAGTTCCCGCGGCGACGCCCGGAGCCTCGCCCTCGCGTGGGCGAACGGCATCGGCTCGGCCCGGGCGGGCGTCCTCGAGACGACCTTCGCGGCCGAGGCCGAGACCGACCTGTTCGGCGAGCAGGCGGTGCTGTGCGGCGGACTCCAGGGCCTGATCGTGGCCGCGTTCGAGACGCTCGTCGAGGCGGGCTACCCGGCGGAACTTGCCTACATCGAG
>JBEIUL010000220.1:0-4832 GCA_040374395.1 Phycisphaeraceae bacterium | reverse complement strand
CGTCGAGACCGACGTCGACCGGAACTCGACGACGTTCCCGAGGATCATCGCCGAGACCGGATCGAGCTCGCCTTCCTTCTCGGAATCCTCGATCGTGCGGCGCAGTTCCTCGTCGGTCTCCTCCTCGACGTCATTGCCGGCGCCGACGAGCCGACGCACCGCCTCGTCGGCGAAGGTCACCGTCGCGAGAAGCGGCGTCGCGAGCAGGATGAGCAGGCGGATCACCGGCACGCTCGCCGCGACGATCCCGTGGGTCGCATGGCGGGCGATCGCCGTGGGCAGAACGCTCGTGAAGAACCAGAGGACCAGCACGCTCGTCACGACGGTCAGCGCGACCGTCGTGCCGTCCAGCCGCGCGTCGGCCCCGGTGCCTGCGAACAGGAACAGGATGAGCATGAAGCACGCGGTGCGGCCGAGGGTCCTGAAGAGGCCGACGGCGTGCACCGCGTCCTCGCGGAGGTCGAGGAGCCATTCCGACCGCGCGAGCCGACCTCGCTCGTCGAGGGCCCGCTCGAGGCCCGAGCGGCTGGCCCGGCCGAGGGCGAGGTCGAGCGCCGAGAGGTACGCGGTCACCGCGGTCGCGGCCGAGATCGCAAGCACGATGCGGCCGTTCACGGCGAACCCTCCGGACGGAAGGTCGCGCCGACGCCGAGGGCCCTCAGGATCCGGTCCTCCTCGGCGTGCATCCGTCCGTGGGCCGCGGGCTCGTGGTCGTCGTGCCCGCAGCAGTGCAGGAGACCGTGGATCGCGTAGAGCAGCAGCTCGCGGTCGATCCCGTGGCCGAACTCGGCGGCACGCCGGGCCGCCTCGTCGGCGCAGGCGACGATGTCGACGTCGATCGGCTCGCCCTCGCGGTGCCCCGGGAAGGTCAGCACGTCGGTCGCGCCGGGAATGCCGGAATGGACGCGGTGCAGGCGGTCCATCTCGCGGTCGCCGACGATCTCGACGTGGACCCGGGCGACGGGCCGCGGGAGGTGCGCGATGCTCCGCTCGAGATGCCCATGCAGGAACCCGCGATCGATCGGCAGCCCCGAGGCCGCGACCTCCGGACGGACCGCGACCGAGACCTCGGCACCCATCGCGACGTCGCTCACGACGGCGAGGCGACCCGCCCCGCACCACCCACCGACACGGCGACGAGGTGCGGCTTGACCCGCGCCTCGAACTCGCCGCGGTACTTGTTCACGATCGTCCGCACCGCCCAGTTGTTGCCGTCGGCGAGGCCGCAGATCGTCGTTCCGGGCGTGAGGCCCATCGACTGGGCGATCTCGAGCACGAGGTCGAGGTCCTTGGTGGTACCCGCGCCGCGCTCGATCTTCACGAGCAGCTTGAGCAGCCAGCCCGAGCCCTCGCGGCACGGCGTGCACTGCCCGCAGGATTCGTTCTTGTAGAAGCGGGCGATGTTGCGGGCCACCGCGACCATGTCGGTGTCCTCGTCGAAGACCGTCGGGCACGCGGTGCCGAGGCCGAGCACGTCGCAGGTCTTGCCGATGTCGAAATCCATGCGGGCGTCGAACTGGTCGGGACCCAGGATCCCCATGCTGACGCCACCCGCGATGGCGCCCTTGAACCGCTTCCCGTTCCGCATGCCGCCGCAGTGGTTCTCGACGAGCTCCCGCAGCGGGATGCCGAGGTCGCACTCGTAGACGCCAGGCCGGTTCACGTGGCCCGAGACGCCCATGAGCTTCGGTCCGTACGACGGGGCCCCGCCGATGCGGCTCTCGGATCCGCATCCCTTCCACCATGCGACGCCCTTCGAGACGATCGGCACGACCGCCGCGAGCGTCTCGACGTTGTTGATGATCGTGGGCCGGCCGAACAGGCCCTTCACGGCCGGGAACGGCGGCTTGATCCGCGGCCAGCCACGCTTGCCCTCGACCGCCTCGAGCAGCGCCGTCTCCTCGCCGCAGATGTACGCGCCCGCCCCGCGGTGCAGGTAACAGTCGACCGCGAGCGGCGCGGCCCCGGAGAGCAGCCCCTGCTTCCCGAAGATGCCCTTCGCGTACGCCTCGTCGATGGCCCGCTGCATGACCTTGGCCTGATGGACGTACTCGCCGCGGATGAAGAAGTACGCGGTCTGCATCTGGCACGCGTAGGCCGCGATCGCGATGCCCTCGAGCACGGCATGCGGGTCGAAGTCGACCAGCAGGCGGTCCTTGAAGGTGCCGGGCTCGGCCTCGTCGCAGTTGATGCACAGGTAGCGCGGACCGCCGTCGGCCGGCGGCAGGAAGCTCCACTTGAGGCCGGCCGGGAAGCCTGCGCCGCCGCGGCCGCGCAGGACCGCGCCCTTCACCAGCTCGACGATCTCGGCGGGCTGCATGCCGATCGCCTTCTCGAGCGTCTTGTAGCCGCCGGTGGCGACGTACTGGTCGTAGGACACCGTGCTGCGCTTGGAGCGGTCCTCGGGGATTCGCTTCGTCAGGACGGGCGTGGGCTTGAAGTCGGGGGACGTCGGCATGTTCGGTCCTTGGGTCGTTCAGTCGGCGGGAGGTGCCTTGGGGGCCGGCGTGCCGGGCGGCAGCACGACCTCCTCGATCACGGTCCGCCGGAGGATCACGCCGTCGGGGCGCTGTTCCTCCTCGGTGCGGCGCCGGACCTCGGTTCGCTCGCCCTTCGGGGCGTCGGGGTCCGACGCGATCGCGTCGACGATGTGGCCGAAGAAGGCGCCCAGGCTCCGCGCGAGGGGCTGCTCCTTCTCCGGTGCCATGTCAGTGGTGGCCCCCCGCCTTCGCGTGGACGGCCTGCTCGACCAGGCGGTCGAAGGCCTCGGGGGTGAGGTTCTCGTGCAGCGTCTCGTTGAACAGCGCGACGGGCGCGGTGTCGCAGCTGCCAAGGCAGTCCATGGCGATCAGCGTCACCTGGCCGTCGTCGGTGGTCTCGCCGGGCAGCAGGCCCAGCTTCTCGCGCACGCGCTCGATGAGCTTCGTGCTGCCGCAGCCGCACTGCTCGCAGGCGATCGAGTGGCAGACGCCGATCGTGACCACGCCGCGCTGCTCGACGGTGAATTCGTCGTAGAAGCTCACGGTGTCCAGCACGTCGGACGGCGCGATGCCCAGGAACTGCGCGATCTCCAGCTGCGCCTGGTACGGCACGTGCCGGTAGGCGTGCTGCACGTCGTGCAGGATCGGCATCAGGCAGCCGAGCTTGGTGGCGTACTTGGGAAGGACGTCCTTCGTCCACGCCGACTTCATCGTGTCGGTGACGTACGGTTCCGCGCGGCGCGGGACCTGCATCGTGGCGGAGGGCTTGGTTGGCCAGGCCATGGTGGTTGCCTCGGTTGGTTCAGCGGTCCAGCTCGGCCGCGATGACGTTGATGGATCCGACGACGGCGATCGCGTCGGAGACCAGGTGGCCTTCGACGAGCTTCTGGAACACGGAGTAGTTCACGAAGCACGGCGGGCGGGTGCGCACGCGCCAGGGGAACTTCGTGCCGTCGCCGACGATGAAGTAGCCGAGCTCGCCGTTGGGGCTCTCGAAGCCGTAGTAGGCCTCGCCGATCGGCACCTTCCAGCCCTTGTTCCACATCATGAGCTCGAAGTTCTGGATCACGCCCTCGATCGAGCCGTAGATGTTCGCCTTGTCTGGCTGGGTGACCTTCGCCGAGTCGACGGGGTTGAGCGACCCGCCAGGGATCCGGTCGATCAGCTGGTTGATGATCCGCGCCGACTGCTTGATCTCCTCGACCCGCACCAGGAAGCGCGCGAAGCAGTCGCCGGTCTGGCAGACGACGACGTCGAACTTCGGCGCCTCGGCACCCTCGCCGTCCCAGTTGTCGGCCCAGGCCAGGATCGGCTCGTCCTTGCGCAGGTCACGGCGGACGCCGCTCGCGCGCGCCATCGGGCCGGTGAGGCCCCACGCAACCGCGTCGGCACGGCTGATCGCGCCGACGCCCTCGATGCGGTCGATGAAGATGCGGTTGCGGCTCAGCAGGCTCTCCATGTCGGCGACTGCGCGCGGCAGCCGCTCGTTCACGAAGTGCTTGACCATCCGCTTGAAGGTCTCGTCGTCGGGCAGGTCGCGCCAGGCGCCGCCCACGCGGGTCCAGTCCGGGTGGAACCGCTGGCCGCTGATGTACTCGACGATGTCGTAGATGAACTCGCGCTCGTTGAACCCGTACAGGAAGCCGGTGAAGCCACCCAGGTCCAGGGCCGCCGCGCCGACGCACAGCAGGTGGTTCTGGATGCGTCCGAGCTCGGCCATGATCGTGCGGATCGCCTTGCAGCGCGGGGTGACGTCCACGCCGAAGAACCGCTCGACCGCCGTGTGCCACGCGATGTCGTTGACGATCGGCGAGATGTAGTCCATCCGGCTGATCGTGCAGACGTACTGGTTGTAGTCGTGGTGCTCGCCCAGCTTCTCGAAGCCTGAGTGCAGGTAGCCGATGTGCGGCGTCACGCGGGCGACGCGCTCGCCGTCCAGTTCGAGCACCAGGCGGAGCGTGGTGTGGGTGGCCGGGTGCTGGGGCCCGATGTTCAGGACCCAGCGGTCGGGCAGCTGTGCGTGGTCGCGCAGGTAGTCGGGGTTGTCCGAGTCGACCGTGACGACGGGGCCACCGGGACCGGTGCGCGGCTGGGTCCGGGAGAGCTCTTCGATCTCCTGTCCATAGCCATGGTCGGGCTGGAGGGTGTACGGCATGGGGCAATAAGTATAGGGAGCCTCCCCCGCTGCGGGGCGCGGAAATTGGGTCCGGGATGGCCCGGTACCGATTTCCGGGGGCGGCGGGTCAGCGGGAAGGCACCTGGTCGCTGTGCGAGAGGCACCTGGTCGCCATGCGCGCGGACCGAAGGGGGCCTCAGTCGCTCAGACACTTCCCCGCCGGCGCAATGGCGCCG
>JBEIUL010000422.1:0-2568 GCA_040374395.1 Phycisphaeraceae bacterium | reverse complement strand
CGAGGTCGTCGAGGTCGATCCGGAACGGGCCTCGGGACGCGATTCGGGCCGCGGCTCGGGCGGCGGCGCCGTCTGCGCCGCGACCATCGCGCGGTAACGCTCGTCGTTCGCGAGCAGCTCGTCGTGCCGGCCGATCGCCCGCACGCGGCCCTTCTCGAGCACCACGATCCGGTCGGCGTGGACGATCGTGCTCAGGCGGTGGGCGATCACGAAGCTCGTGCGGCCCCGCATGAGTTCCGCAAGCGACTTCTGGATCAGCCGCTCGCTCTCGGTGTCGAGGCTGCTCGTCGCCTCGTCGAGGATGAGGATCCTCGGGTCGGCCAGGATCGCCCGCGCGATCGCGAGCCGCTGCCTCTGCCCCCCGGAGAGCCGCACCCCCCGCTCGCCCACGACCGTCGCGTAGCCCTTCTCGAGGCCGGCGATGAACTCGTGCGCGTGCGCCGCGGCGGCCGCCCGCTCGATCTCGGCGGCGGTCGCCCCCCGCCGGCCGTAGGCGATGTTCTCGGCGATCGAGCCGTCGAACAGGAAGATGTCCTGCTCGACGATGCCGAGGAGCGACCGGTAGCCGTCGAGCGAGTATTCACGCAGGTCGGCGCCGTCGAGGGTCACGCGGCCGTCGCTCGGGTCGTCGAACCGCGCGACGAGGTTCGTGAGCGTGGTCTTGCCCGCGCCGCTCGGGCCGACGAGGGCGACCATCGTGCCCGGTTCGGCGAGGAGCGAGATGTCGTGCAGCACTTCTTGGCCCGACTTCGGGTAGCGGTACGAGACCCCCTCGAACGCGATCCTTCCGCGGACCGTCGCGCGATCGATCGCCCTCGCCCCCGGCCGGTCGGGCATCTCGACCGGTTCGGCCAGCAGGTCGAGCGTCCGGTCGAGCGCCGCGAGGCTCGTCTGGAACTGCGTCGCGCTCATCGCGAGGGCCTCGATCGGCACCAGCAGCAGCACGAGGTAGGTGAGGAACATCACGAGGTCGCCGGTGGTGAGCGCTCCCGCCAGAACCTGGTGGCCGCCGTAGAGCAGGAGCCCGGCGCTCGCGAGCGGAATCAGCAGTTCCCACGCGATCTCGATGCCGCGGCTCCACCACCAGGTGAGGATCTCCTGCCGGGCCAGCAGGCCGTTCCCCCGCGTGAAGCGGCCGAGCTCGCTGCGTTGCCGGCCGAAGCCGCGCACCACGCGGGCCCCGCCGAAACTCTCGGTCGCGTGGCTGTCGACGTCGGTCCGGGTCTGGCGCAGGTCGCGGTAGAGCGGCCGGATGCGGCCGATCCAGGTCCGGTGGCTGAACCAGACCACCGGAAGCAGCACGACCGCCCCGAGCAGCAGCCGCCAGTCGGTCGCGGCCAGGATCGCGAGGCTGCCGACGAGCTGGATCGCCGCCCGCCAGGGGTTGTAGACGACCGAGAAGACGAGCTCGGCCACGCCGCCCGCGTCCTCGCGCAGCATGCTCGCGACGCCGCCCGAGCGAAGCTCCTGCACGCGGTACAGCGGCAGGCGGACCGCGTGGGCGAAAACCCTTCGCCGCACGTCGACCTGCACCCGCTTCGTGATCCGCGTCGTGGTCCAGCGGCTCGCGAGGCCGAGGGCGATCCGGATCGGGGCGATCGCGACGAGCGCGAGGGCGATCACGACGAGCAGGCGGAAGCGGTCATTCCCGACGCCGAGCGGGGCGAGCGGCCGGGCGAGCCACTCGGGCAGCGGCCGGTCGCTGAACACGTAGTCGATCGCGAGCTTCGTCGCGGCGGGCGGGGCGAGCGAGAGGATCGTGGCGAGGGTCAGGCCCGTCAGGGCGGCGGCGATCGGCCCCCGCCACGGACGCAGCAGCCGCAGGAACTCGCGGAGGAGCGTGAACGCCCCGCGGCCGCGGGCGAGCTTCTTGCGTTCCTCGGCCTTGGCCGTGTCGCGCTTCCGCGCGAGGTAGGCGCGGAAGCGGGCTCGGCTCAGGCGCGATCGCGGGGCGTCGGGCATCGGGGAATGCTAACGGCCGCTCACCCGGGAACCGGATCCGGATCCGGATTCGGCCGGAACCGGGCAAGCCGCTCGGCGAGCGTCTCGGTCGAGAGCGTCGTCCCGAGGCGATCGGCCATGAGCGGCCACGCGAGGGGGCCGGGCCGGGCAAGCATCACCCGCTCGATCGGGCCGCGGGCGAGGCGTTCGAGCGTCCGGGCGAGGCGACTCTCCTCGAGCTGGCGTTCGAGCACCTCGCGCCGGGCCTGGGCGAGCAGCAGCGAATCGGGCTCGAACTCGTTGAGCACTTCCCACAGGAGCGTGGTGCCCGCCTGCAGGTCGCGTCCGGAACGCTCGACGCCCGGGTGCCGCGGCGTGACGAGGCCCGCGACGCGGGCGATCTCGCGGAACTGACGCAGGGAGAGTTCCCCGAGGTTGACGCTCTCGATGAGGTCGTCGACGAGCGAGACCGTCGAGAAGACCTCCGGCGTGACGAGCGGATCGAGCGGCTCGGTGCCCTCGACGAGCAGCTCCAGCCCGTGGTCGTTCACGCTGATCGCGAAGGTCGCACGGCGCTTCCGGCCGAGCCGCAGGGCGAGCAGCGCGGCGAGGCCCTCGTGCACGAGG
>JBEIUL010000174.1:0-5601 GCA_040374395.1 Phycisphaeraceae bacterium | reverse complement strand
GGTCGAACCCTCGCCGTTCCCGTCGCTCGCGACGACGTTCGCGGGCGGAACCGTCCGTGAGGTCCTCGTCCTCGAGGGCGAGACGGTCACCCGCGGACAGCCGATCGCGACGCTCGTCGATGATGAGGCCCGACTCGCGGTCGATTCGGCCCGCGCCGAACGCACCGCCCGCGAGTCCGCGGCAGCCCTCGCCGAGGCGCGGCTCGCGGCGGCGCGGGCGACCGCGGACGGGCGCGAAGCCGAGATCCGCGTGATCGACGCCGCCGCGAAGGAAAGGCGTGCGGAACTCGCCCGGGCCGAGCGGGCCGTCGAGGCCGGCGGTTCGGGCGAAGGGCGGCTCGCGCAGCTCCGCCTCGCGATCGAGGGGGCCGACGCCGCCGTGGCGGTGGCCGAAGCCGCGCGGCGCGAGGCCGACGCGATGGTCGCCGCGGGCGATGCGGAACTCGCCGCGGCCCGGGCGGCGATCGAGGTCGCGCGGATCGCGATCGGCGCCGCGGAACTTCGCCTCGAGCGGATGACCGTCCGCTCGCCCATCGACGGGACCATCCTCGAGCGGCTCGTCGCCCCCGGCCACGCGCTCGATCCGGCAACGCCCGAAGGGGCCGCGGTCGCGAGCGTCTACGACCCGTCACGGCTCCAGGTGCGGGCCGACATCCCGAACGCCGATCTCGCGCTCGTCGGCGTCGGCATGCCCGCCGAGGTCACCGTCGAGGCCCTGCCGGGGAGGCGGATCGCCGGAACCGTCCTGCGCGTCCTGCATCGCGCCGACATCCAGAAGAACACCGTGCCGGTGCAGGTGCTGATCGAGGCACCACCGCGGGAACTCCGTCCCGGCATGCTCTGCCGCGTGACCGTCAATCCCGGCGGGTCGGGCTCGGCGGGCGGTTCCCGGCAGCGAATCCTCGCGATGCGCTCGCCGCTCGCGGCCGACGGCTCGTTCGCGATCGTGGCCTCGAGCGGCGTGGCCGAACGTCGCGCGATCCGACTCGGAAGCGATACGGGCGACGGTTGGGTCGAGATCCTCGAGGGCCTGCGGCCGGGCGACGTGGTCGTCGATGCCGCGAGCGTCCGCGAAGGCGATCGCGTTCGCGTGCGGCCCGAGCCCTCGGCGGAGGCCCCCGATGTCCGCTGATGCCTTCATCACCTGCCGCGGCCTCTCCCGCACCTATCGCCGCGGCGAGGTCGAGATCCGGCCGCTCGACGCCCTCGACCTCGACGTCGCCCGCGGCGAGTTCGTCGCCCTCATGGGCCCGTCGGGCTCGGGCAAGACGACGCTGCTCAATCTCATCGGCGGCATCGACCGGCCGACCGCCGGCACGCTCGCGGTCGACGGCGTCGCGATCGGCGGCCTTTCCCGCTCGCGCCTCGCCGACTGGCGGGCCGCGAACGTCGGCTTCATCTTCCAGCTCTACCACCTGGTGCCGGTGCTGACCGCGTACGAGAACGTCGAGCTGCCGCTGCTGCTGCAGCCGCTCGGCCGCCGCGAGCGGCACCGCCGCGTGAGCGCCGCCCTCGAGCTCGTGGGCCTCGCCGACCGCTCCGACCACCTGCCGCGGCAGCTTTCGGGCGGCCAGGAGCAGCGGGTCGCGATCGCCCGCGCCGTCGTCGCCGACCCGCCCCTGCTGCTTGCCGACGAGCCGACCGGCGACCTCGACCGCGAGAGCGCCGCGCAGGTCATGGACCTCCTCGGCGAGCTGCACGCCTCGCACGGCAAGACGATCGTGATGGTCACGCACGACGCGAGGACCGCGGCCCGCGCGGGCCGCACCGTGCACCTCGAGAAGGGACGGTTGGTCTCCGCATGAGCCGGCTCGCGCGATTCATCCCGCTCGTCCTGCGGCCGCTGCAGCGGCGGCCCGCGGCGACGCTGCTGACGCTCGGCGGCATCGCGATCGCGACGTTCCTGCTCGTCGCGGTGCGGGCGATCGACGCGGGCGTCCGCGAGGCGACCGTCGCGGGGCCCGACGACCGCACGCTCATCGTCTACCGGGCGAACCGCTTCTGCCCATTCACGAGCCGGCTGCCGCAGCACTACACGGCCCGGATCGCCGCGATTCCCGGCGTCGAGAGCGCGATCCCGATGCGGATCACGGTCAGCAACTGCCGGGCCTCGCTCGACGTGGTCACGTTCCGCGGCGTGCCGACCGCGGATTTCCGGGCGTCGATCGCGCCGTCGCTCGAACTCGTCGCGGGCGGCCTCGACGGGTGGGAACGCCGCGGCGACGCGGCGATCGTGGGCGAGGCCCTCGCCGCGCGACGCGGCCTCGCGGTCGGTGATCGCTTCACCGCCGCGGGCCTCTCGGTGACCGTCGCGGGCATCGCGGGCAGCGACCTTCCGCAGGACCGCAACGCCGCGTTCGTTCACCTGCCCTTCCTGCAGGAAGCCGCCGAGGCGGGCGGGACCGGCGGCGAGGTGACGCAATTCGCGGTCACCGTCGACGACGCGTCGCGGCTCGCCGATGTCGCCGCCGCGATCGACGCCGAGTTCGCCCGCGATTCGGCCCCGACCTCGACGCGGGCCGAGAAGGCGTTCGTGGCCCGCGCCGCCGCCGACCTCGTCGAGCTCGCACGCTTCGCGAACTGGCTCGGCTGGGGAGCGCTCGTCGCGGTCTTCGCCCTCGTCGCGAACGCGATCGCGGCGTCGATCGCCGACCGGAGCCGCGACCTCGCCATCCTCCAGACGCTCGGGTTCCGGCCCGGTCTCGTCACGGGCCTGGTCGTCGCGGAAGGTGCCCTGCTCGGGCTCGCGGGCGGGTCCCTCGGCTCGATCGCGGCGTTCGCGACGCTGCGGCTCGGTCGATTCGGGCTGACGACCGAGGGCCTCACCATCGAGTTCGACGCGGGTGTCGGTCCGGTGGCGATCGGGCTTGCCGCGGCGATCGCGGCCGGCGCCGTCGCCAGCCTGCTGCCCGCGGCCCGCGCCGGCTCGCGCGACATCGTCCCCGCCCTGAGGAGCGCCTGACGTGCGGAGGCTTCCCCTCGATCACGCGGTGCGGAACCTCGGTCGCTCGCCGCTCCGCACCTCGCTCGCGATCGCGGCGGCGACGATCGTCGCGCTTCTCGCCGCGGGCGGGGTCGGCTTCGCGCGGGGCATGGCGGGCTCGCTCGGCTCGAGCGGATTGGCGACGAACGTGATCCTCCTCGGCACCGGCAGCGAGGAATCGATCGAGCGAAGCGAGATCCCGCCCGGCGTCGCCGAGATCGTCGCGGCCTCGGTTGACGGCCTCGCCCGCCGCCGCGAGCAGGCCTTCGTCTCGCCCGAGGTGCACGCCGCGCTGCCGATCGGCCCGGGCGACGGCGCGGGGCCCGTCGCGGTCGTGCGCGGCGTGACCGCCGCGGCGTTCCTCGTGCATCCCCAGGTCCGCGTGGTCGCGGGCCGCTCGCCCGAGCCCGGTTCCGACGAGGCGATGGTGGGCGGGGCCGCGGCCGCGATGCTCTCCGCGGCCGGGCTCGAGGCGGCGCCGGGCTCGACGCTCGTGCTCGCCGGCCGTCGGTTCGCCGTCACCGGTTCCTTCGCCGCCCCGGGCACCGTCCTCGACGGCGAGATCTGGGTGCCGCTCGCGGCGCTCAAGACGCTCACGCAGCGCGCGACCGATTCCGCGGTCATCGTCGGGCTCGACACCGCCGAGCTCGCCGACCTCGAGACTTTCGCGGCGATCCGCACCGACCTCGAGCTCGCGGCGATCGGCGAGGCCGACTACTACGCCGAACTCTCGCGATTCCTCGCTCCCGTGCGCTGGCTCGTCGGCGCGACCGCCCTCCTCGTCTCGCTCGGCGGCCTGCTCGCCGGGCTCGGCACGCTCGACGCGACGTTCGCCGCCCGCGGCCGCGAGTTCGGCACCCTGCAGGCCCTCGGCTTCCGCCGGCGGGCGATCGCCCTCTCGATGCTTGCGGAATCGCTCCTCGTCGCGAGCCTCGGCGGCCTGCTCGCCGGGGCGATCGCCCTCGTCGCCCTCGACGGCCTCGCGGTCCGCTCGCAGATGGGCTCGTTCGCCGTCGATATCGGCCCGGCCGCCCTCGCGACCGGCCTCCTCGCCGCCCTCGTCCTCGCCGTGCTCGGCACCGCCCTGCCGGCGTTCCGCTGCCTCCGTCGCCCCGTCCCCGAGGCCCTCAAGGCCACGGGCTGAAACGTCGATTCCATCCTCATCATCGAAGGAACCACGCCATGATCGCCATCGCCTGCCTCACGCTCTCCCTGCTCGCCTCGCCCGCCCCGACGTCCGCGTCGACCGCCCCGGCCGCGCTCTCCGCCGACGCCCTTCCCGCGAACCTCTTCCTCGCCGAGCGGCCGAAGGACGCCAAGGAACTGCGCGACGCGAAAACCGCCGCGAAGAAGGGCGAACGCATCACGTTCACGGCCCGCATCGGCGGCCGCGCCGCCCCGTTCGTCAAGGACCGCGCCCTCTGCACGATCATCGACACGCGGCTCCGCCCGTGCGACGAGATCCCCGGCGACACCTGCCCGAAGCCCTGGGATTACTGCTGCGAGCCGAAGGAATCGCTCAAGGCGAACGTCGCGACGCTGCAGGTGGTCGGGACCGACGGGAAGCCGCTCAAGGTCGCGATCGAGGGGGCGAACGGGCTGAAGCCGCTCGCGCGGATCACGGTGACGGGAACGGTCGCCGAGGCCGCGGACGGCATGCTGGTCGTGAACGCCGAGGGGATCTTCATCGAGAAATCCCCGGTGAAGTGATCGCTTGACCGCGGCGGTCCGGCGGGCGAACCTTTGCGCATGATCCTCCTCGGCATCGACGTCGGCACGAGCGGCACGAAGGCGATCGCCATCGACGGCGAGGGCCGCACGCTCGCGGCGGCCATGGTCGAACATCCGCTGTCGACGCCGCGGCCGGGCCACTCCGAGCAGGATCCCGAGGACTGGTGGACGAGCGCCTGCGCCGCGATCCGCCGCGTCCTCGCGGCCGACGCGATGCGGGGCCGCACCGTCGACGCGGTCGGCCTCGGCGGGCAGATGCACGGCCTGGTGATGCTCGACGGCGAGGGTCGGACCATACGCCCGTGCATCCTCTGGAACGACCAGCGCTCGGCCCCGCAGTGCGAGCGGCTCGAGCGCGAGCTCGGCATCCCGCGGCTCGTCGAGCTCACCGGCAACCGCCTGCTGCCCGGCTTCACGCTGCCGAAGATCCTCTGGTGCCGCGAGCACGAGCCCGAGGCCGAGCGGCGGGCGGCGAAGCACCTGCTGCCGAAGGATTGGCTGCGTTTTCGGCTCTCGGGCGGCACGTACGCGACCGAGGTCTCGGACGCGAGCGGCACGCTGCTCTTCGACTGCGGCCGGCGGCGCTGGTCGGACGAGATGCTCGCCATCACGAGGATCCGCCGCGAGACCCTGCCCGACTGCAGCGAATCGCCCGAGGTCACCTCGCGCGTCGGCCGCGACGCCGCCCGGGCGACCGGCCTCGCCGAGGGCACGCCGATCGTCGGCGGCGGCGGTGACCAGGCGGCGGGTGCGGTCGGCGCCGGCATCGTGCGGCCCGGCCGCGTCTCGTGCACGATCGGGACTTCCGGCGTCGTCTTCGCCTCGAAATCCGAGTGGCGGCCGACCGCCGACGGGTCGCTGCATGCCTTCTGCCACGCGGTGCCCGG
>JBEIUL010000224.1:0-4750 GCA_040374395.1 Phycisphaeraceae bacterium | reverse complement strand
GGACCTGCTCGAGCGATGCCTTGCGGGACTTGTCGAAAGCGACGTGTCGCCGGCCGAGGTGATCGTGGTCGGTTTCGGCGGCGGCGAACTCGGCCGGGCCCGTGAGGTCTTCGACGCCGCCGCGGCCCGAGGCGTCCCGATGCGCTGGATCGATGCGGGCGATGGTGACCTCGCGCGGGCGCGAAGGGCCGGGGTCGCCGCGGTCGCGAAGCCGCTCGTGGCCTTCGTCGACGAGTCGATCCGCGTCGATCGCCATTGGGTGACCGCGATACGCTCCGCATTCCGTGACCACCCCCAAGCGGCCGCGGTCGTGGGCTCGGTGCTGCCCGGCGAGCTGGAGAACCAAACCACCCGGCTCCTGGCCGAGGCCGAAGATCGCATGGCCTGGGGCGAGCGATTCGAGTTCCGCTGGTGGCAACCCGAGCCCGATCGGCCGTTGCCCCGCGAGTGGCTCAACGCGCTGCGGCTCGGTTCGGACGCGAACATGACGTTCCGGACCGCGGCGATCCGCGATGCGCTGCGCGTCGGGCCGATCGACCGCGGCGACGCCGCGGACGCGGGCGAGCACCTCGATGTCTGGCTTCGCCTGCTCGAGTCCGGGCACTCGGTGATCCGCGAGCCCGCGGCGAGCGGTCGCGACTCCGGCATCGGGTCGATCGCCGAGGCCGAGGCACGCGTCCGCGCGACCGCCGTCGGGATCTCGGCCGCGCTCGTCGCCGCCGCGGTCCGGCGGCCGTCGAGGCTGTGGGGCATCCTCCTGCTCGCCCAGTGGTTCGTGCGGACCGCGCTCGGCGACGCGATCCGGCAGCGGAGCGCGGTGCGAGCGCTCTCGTGGGCCCGCCTGCGCGGGCATCTCGCGGGTACCTGGCAGGGCATCGTCAGCGTGTTCGGTCGGCGGCGAGGCCGCGAGGTCGAGGCCGTGAGCGAGACCGATGGTGAACCGGACTCCGAATCCGGGTGGAATCAATCGAGAAGGTCGGGAGCCGACATCGCCGGCCGCTCGCCGTTTGCCGGCGGTCGGGTGCTTCCGGTTGAACTGTCCATGGAGCCGGCTCGACCCGAGGACGATTCACCACGCGCGACCCGCCAGCGGGGGCGTGGCATCGAGTGGGGCCGTCCCGACTCGATGCGCACGCTCAACTGGGCGCAGCTCGAGCCGGCGGTCGACCTCATGGCCTGCTGGCACGGGATGGTGCTGGGAACGGTCCGGGCGATCACCGGCGGGCAACGCCTCACCCTGGCGCAGGTCCGGCGCCTCGTGGTCGATCGCCACTTCCCGACCTTCCTGCTGCGGCATCTCGGCGTCGAGCTGCATCCGCATGAGTTCGACGGCACCGAACGGAAGGACCGGGCGGGCAAGGCGATGGATCGGGCGCGACGCGAACTGCTCGTGCACTTCTTCCCTCCCGCCCCGATGGCGGGTCGTCACGCACCGGGGCGTCCGGCGGCCGATGCGACGGTCTCGATCGTCGTGCCCACCTGCGACCGTCCCGACGACCTGAGGGCGTGCCTCACGGCGCTCCTCGCCCAGCGGGCCGACCGGCCCGTCGAGATCATCGTCGTAGACAACCGGCCCAGGTCGGGCCGCACCCCGCCGATCGTGGCCGAGTTCCCGGGCGTCCGGCTCGTGAGCGAGCCCCGTCAGGGCTCGGCCTACACCCGCAACCGCGGGCTGCTTGCCTGCCGCGGCTCGATCGTCGTCTTCTGCGACGACGACATCGTGGTGCCGGACGGCTGGCTCGCGGCGATGCTCGCCCCGTTCGACGATCCCAACGTCGGCGTCGTCACCGGCAACATCGTGCCGTTCTCGCTCGAGAGCGCGGCGCAGCGGCTGAACGAGGCCACGTGCGGCCTCGGCCGCGGCAGCGAGCCGTTCGCCGTCGACGGCAACTGGTTCTACGGGTCGCCCGGCCCGGTGCAGGGCTGGGAGTTCGGCACGACCGCGAACGCCGCGGTGCGGATCGAAGTGTTCCGCGATCCTGCGGTCGGCCTCTTCGCCGAGTCGCTCGGCCCTGGCACGCCGGTCGGCGCCGGCGAGGATCCCTACTTCTTCTACCGCGTCCTGAAGTCGGGGTACCGGATCGAGTACCTCCCGGACGCGTGGGTCTGGCACAAGCACCGGACCTCGGCCAAGGCCCTCCGGCGTCAGGTCTACAACTACGCGAAGAGCGCCGTCGGCTACCACCTGATGACGCTTTTCGCCGACGGCGATCGCCGGGCCCGGGCGTCGCTCCTCGGTGGGTTGCAGCGGTACTACCTGCGGCGGCTCATGCAGGCGAGCCTCGGTCGGGCCGACGTGCCGCCGAGGATCGTGCTGGTCGAGATCGCCGGGAACCTCGCCGGCGGGTTCTCGTTCCTCGCCTCGGAAGGCCGCCGTCGGATGCTCGCCCGCGATCCCGCGCATCCGCCCACGCCTCGCTCGCTTCCCGCGACCGTCGTGGCGGCGGCGGGCGACGAGCCATGGGCGCTGCGGCCTTCGTCCAAGCGGCCGCCGGCCGAGCCGCCACCGGCGACGATCGCGAGGATTCCCCGTCGCAACGCCCGCGGGCCCGGCCGCCTGCCGCACTTCCTGGTCATCGGCGCCCAGAAGGCGGGCACGACGTCGTTGCACCACAACCTCCAGAAGCACCCTTCGATCGAGCTCGTCCCGAACTTCCGGGCACGCGTGCACGATTGGGACAATCGCAAGGAGACCGGCTTCTTCGACGGTCGGGGCCTGAACTACGGCCTCCGGACGCTCGACGACTACCGGGCGCTCTTCAACGACAACGGCCTCGTCCAGGGTGAGTCGTGCCCGGCGTACGAGACGGGGGAGGCCCTCGATCGGATCCGCGGGGCGATTCCCGACGCGCGGCTGATCCTCATCTGCCGCGAGCCGGTCTCGCGCCTCGAGTCGGCCTTCAACCACCTGAGGCAATGGCACGCGACGGCCCCCTCCTTGTCCCGATGGGCGACCTGGGATCCCACCGTCTCTTTCGAGGCCAACGTGCAGGCCGAGCTGGATCACCCCACGACGTTCGGGCTCGTCCGAATGGGCATGTACGCCGACTCGATCACCCGGGTGCTCGGTCGTTTCCGGCCCGAGCAGCTGCTGGTGCTGGTGGCCGAGGAGTACCGGGCCGATCCGCAGGCGACCTACGACCGCATCTTCGACTTCCTCGGTGTGCAGCCGGCCATCGTCGAACATCGGGACGTGCACATCCGCGAGCACACCACCCGGCTCACCGATGAGCAGCGAGAGCGGATGGCCGAGTTCTACCGCCCGTACAACGAGCGGTTCTTCCAGATGATCGGGCGCGAGGTGCCCGAGTGGAACCTCGGGTCGCCGTCCTCCTCGCGAGCGGATCACGATGCGGCATGACGGCAGGGGAACCGGGGCCGATCCGGCCGATACGGCGGGGGCCTCCGTGGACGCGGGAATGCGTGAACGGGACGACGTGTTGACCGAACCAGACAACCTCGCCGGTCGGGAGGCTCGATCCGCCGTGACGGCCCGGACGGTCACGGCCGCCGGTCGGCTCGTCGCGCCGGGCCGCTTCCTCGCGGACTGGGTCGACGACCTCCGCGGATGTCCGCGACTCGCGTGGCGGATGTTCGTCCGCGGGTTCCACCAGCAGTACCGGCATTCGATCCTCGGCGCGGCCCTGGCGTTCGCGCCGGTCACGCTCACGGCCCTCGTGATCGCGTTCGGCCGCCGGGCCCAGCTCATCTCGGACGAGATCGGCGGCGTGCACTCGGCGTTCTTCGCCGCCTTCGGCATGCTGGTCGCCCAGGCCCTCGTCGAGGGGGTCAGCGATATGCAGCGGCTTTTCCCCGGGAACGCGGCGTTCCTCAAGCGGCAGAATGTCCCGATCGAGGCGCCGCTCGTCGCCGGGCTGCTCGACCTCGTGTTCCGCGACCTCGTGCGGGTCGTGGTGATCGCCGTGCTCATGGTCATCTTCTCGGTGAGGCCCTCGCCGTGGATCCCGCTGGCGATCTGGGGGATCTTCGGCGTGTCGCTCGCGGGCGGCGCGATCGGGCTCTGGATGGCGCCGTTCGCGAGCCTGAAGTCCGACCTGCAGGCCCTCAACCGGGTCCTCATGCTCCTGGTGATCACCACGACGCCGGTCTTCCTGGTGCCCTCGCCCGAATCGGTGCTCGGCCGCCTGATGGCGGCGAACCCGCTGACCTGGATGTTCGACGGGGTCCGCGCGGCGGCGTACGGGGCACCGGGGTCGCTGGCGATCGCGGCCTGCTTGCCACTCGTGGCGTTCGCGGCGCTGCTCGTCGGCTGGTTCCTTTGCCGACTGGCGCGGCCGCACCTGCTCGAGCGGATGACCGGGGGCGGCGGATGAGCGGGCCGCTGCTCGAGCTCACCGGCGTCTCGAAGCGTTTCAGCCGGCGGACCGACCGTCGCCTGCGGTATGCCTTCGGCGATGCCCTGCGCGAGCTGCGCGGCCTGCCGCCGAAGGACGAGCTGCGCGACGGCGAGTTCTGGGCGCTCCGCGACGTCGACCTGCGGGTCGATCCGGGCGAGGCGGTGGGGCTCATCGGGCACAACGGGGCGGGCAAGTCGACGCTCATGCAGATCGCGGCGGGGATCCTGCTGCCCACCACCGGTTCGGTCACCGTCCGGTCCCGCGACGTCTGCCGCATCGACTCGGCGGGCGTGGTCAGCCCCGTCGAGACCGGACGCGAGAACATCCTCATGCAGTTGGCGCTGCATCGGATCCCGCCGTCCGAGACCCAGGGCGAGATCGAGGCGATCGCG
>JBEIUL010000502.1:0-2044 GCA_040374395.1 Phycisphaeraceae bacterium | reverse complement strand
GTTCCGGGCCGCGTTCGCCTCCGGTGACCTGCGGGCCCTCGAGCGGATCTGGTATCGCCTCGACGAGAAGAGCGACTTCGCCGCCGCGATCGTGCGGCTCGTGCATGCCCTCGAGCGCCGCTACGAGGTCGACACCCTCGCAAGCCGCTGGTCGTTCACGGGCCGCGAGCCGCTCGACGTCGCGAAGGCGATCGAGGTCAAGGAAGAGCTCGAGACGATCGAGCGGCTGCTCAAGCAGCTCCGCGAGGCCCTCAAGAACGCCCGGCCCGCGATCGTCGACCTCGACGAGCTCTCGCGCTTCGCGACCGACGAGCAGGTCGGCGAGCTGCGGGATCTCCAGCGGCAGGTCAACGAGCTGCTGCGGCAGATGGCCGAACGTCAAGGCCTGGAAGCCGGGCCCGACGGATTCCGCATCTCGCCGAAGGCCCTCCGAACCTGGCAATCGGGCGTGCTTTCCCGCATCTTCGCCGACCTCGCCCCGAGCGGAACCGGCCGCCACCCGCAGGCCGTCGCGGGCGACGGCGACGTCGAGTTGCCGACCACGCGGCCCTACTCGTTCGGCGACGCCCCGAGCCTCGTCGACATGCCGCAGTCGATCGTGAACGCGGCGCTGCGGGAGGCCCGTGAGGGGCATTCCGGCCGCCTGCGGATGCGGGCCGACGACCTCGAGATCCACCGCACCCGGAACCACCCGCGCTGCGCGACCGCGGTCATCGTCGACATGTCGGGCTCGATGCGCTACGGTGGCCAGCACGTTCATGCGAAGCGGATGGCCCTCGCCCTCGACGGCCTCGTGCGGCGCGAGTATCCGGGCGACTTCCTGCAGTTCATCGAGATGTACTCGCTCGCGAAGCTGCGGCCGACGGGCGAGCTGCTCTCGATGATGCCGAAGCCGGTCTCGATCCAGCGGCCGGTGGTGCGGCTGCGGGCCGACCTCTCCGACCCGGGGATCGGCGAGCTCGACCTGCCGCTGCACTTCACGAACATCCAGCACGCCCTGCGGCTCGCCCGCACCTGGCTCGGCGGCAAGCCGACGCCGAACCGGCAGGTGCTGCTCATCACCGACGGCCTGCCGACGGCGCACCTCGAGGGGAAGGACCTCTACCTCCTCTATCCGCCCGATCCCCGCACCGAGGAGGCGACCCTCCGCGAGGCCAGGGCGTGCGCCGCCGAGGGCATCGTGATCAACCTCTTCCTGGTTCCCAGCTGGAGCCAGGGCGAGGAGGACGTGAAGTTCGCCCACCGCCTCGCCGAGAGCACCCGCGGCCGGGTCTTCTTCACCGGGGGCCGCGACCTCGACCGGTTCGTGGTCTGGGACTACCTCGCCCGGCGACGGTCGATCGTGGGGTGAACCCCCGTTCGGGGCCCGGATCGCGGGTTCGGCCCCTCTCCCCGGCCGCACACGGGCCCCAGCCGACCGCGACCGCCGAAACCGGCGTCCGAAGCCGTTGCAGGCTTCGCCCGCCGGTCCGATACTTTCCCGATCCGGCGGGATTTACCCGCCTGGACTTCCGCCAGCCCCCGCCCGCGCCGATCCCTCCCCATCGCCCCGCCCCGGTCGCATCCTCCCATGAACACCACCCGCACCATGGACACCGCCACCACGTCGTATCGCGCGTCCGATTCCTACGGCTCGCTCACCTTCTCGGGTGACGTGATGCTCAAGCGCCTCCCGCCGGAAGTCTTCATGACGCTCCAGCGGACCGTGCGGCAGGGACTGCCGCTCGACCCGGCGATCGCGAACACCGTCGCCGCGGCCATGAAGGACTGGGCGATCGAGCACGGCGCGACGCACTACTGCCACTGGTTCCAGCCGCTCACCGGCACCACCGCCGAGAAGCACGACGCGTTCCTCTCGCCCGCGAGCGACGGCAGCGCGATCGAGAAGTTCAGCGGTTCGCAGCTCATCCAGGGCGAGCCCGACGCCTCGAGCTTCCCCTCGGGCGGCATCCGCGACACCTACGAGGCCCGCGGCTACACGGCCTGGGACTGCACGAGCCCCGCGTTCCTCATGAAGAACCCCTCGGGGATCATCACGCTGTGC
>JBEIUL010000390.1:0-2857 GCA_040374395.1 Phycisphaeraceae bacterium | reverse complement strand
GTCGACCTGCAGCTTCCGCTCTACCGGCACTTCGCGGCCGCGATCGTCGGCGCCGATCCAACGCGGGTCTTGACCGGCTACCTCCAGCTGCCCGCCGATCCGCGAAAGGTCGCGATCGAGCTCGCCGACTTCACGCCCATCGAGCACGCGTCGGCGATCGCGAAGGCGATCGAGACCATCGGCCTGATCCGCGCCGGCTCGTTCGCTCCAGGCTCGGTCGGCGGCCGCGGCCCGAACCGCGACGACGACCCGTTCCGCTTCATCCTGCAGACCCCGGTCTTCGCCGGCGGCGACGGCGAGGAGGACGCCTGATGCGCCATGAACGCATCCTCGCGAGCGCCGGCACCGGCAAGACCTGGTGCCTCAGCGGCCGGTTCATCGCCCTGCTCGCGCAGGGCATGGCTCCGGGCTCGATCCTCGCGACCACCTTCACGCGGGCGGCGGCGGGCGAGATCCGCGACCGCACGCTCGGTCGCCTCGCCGAGGCGGCCCTCGACCCGGTGAAGGCCGCCGAGGCGGGCATCCCGCCGGCGAAGGCCGAGGAGTGCCTCGCGCGGATGGTCGCCGACCTCGACCGCCTGCGCATCCAGACCCTCGACTCGTTCTTCACCGGCATCGTCCGCGGCTTCGCGACCGAGTTCGGCATGCCGCTCGACCCGGCTCTGCTCGACGAGCACGGCACCGCGATGCTCGACGAGGAGGCGTTGATCGCCGTCCTCGACGCGGCCCGGCGCGACGACGACGAGGACCGCCTCCTCGCGACCCTCGAGTCGCTGCGGAAGGGCCGGCCCGCGTCGCGGTTCCTCGCGAGCATGCGGATGCACCTGAAGGGAGCCCTCGAGATCGCCCGTGAGGGGAATCCCGCCGCGTGGCGCTGGAACCTGCCGCCCGTGCCGCGCGACGCGACCGCCTTCCACGCGGCGCTCGCGAGGATCGAGGCCATCGCAGCGGCGTGTCCCGGCCTCGAGAAGGTCGTCGGCGACGACGTGCGTGCCCTGCGCGAGTCGCCGGGCCTGCCCGAGGTCGAGAAGGCGATCGAGGCGTGCGGCCGCGGTCTCGTGCGGCCGCTGCGGGCCGGGCTGCGGGTGTATTCGCGGAAGGAGATCCCCGACGAGCTTGCCGAGGCGTACGCCCCGGTGCTCGAGACCCTCGAGGCGATCGTGCTCGACGGGTACGTCCGCCAGACGCGGGCCCTCCACGAGCTCGCCTCGGGCGTCCTGGCCGCGCGACACTCGATCAAGCGGGCCCGCGGCACGCTCGAGTTCGACGACCTGGTGCGGGCGGTGGTCGACGCCGGCGAAGACGTCGACCTCGCGAGCGTCTTCTTCCGCCTCGACGGCCGGGTGCGGCACCTGCTGCTCGACGAGTTCCAGGATACGAGCGGCATCCAGTGGAAGGCCCTGTCGCCGCTCCTCGACGAGATCAAGCATGCCGATCCGCCCGAGCGCAGTCTGTTCGTCGTCGGCGACCTCAAGCAGTCGATCTACGGCTGGCGGGGGGCGAGCCCGGCGATCCTCGCGGACCTTCCCGGGCGGCTCGGGCTCGACGCGATCCGGCTGGCCTCGACCACGCTCGCAGCGAGCTACCGCTCGTCGCCGCCGGTGCTCGACGGCGTCAATCGCGTCTTCCGGCGGATCCGCGAGCGGGCCGGCGAGTTCGGTGAACGTTCGGCGGCGATCGCCCGCTGGTGCGAGGGATTCGAGCCGCACGAGTCCGCCGATCGGGTGGCGTCGAACCCCGGCGTCGTGCATGTCCGGGTCGCCGACGCGGCCGACGGGAAGCGGGGGTCGGCCGCCTCGAAGGAGGCGGTGCGGTCGGCGACCGTCGAGCTCGTTCGCGAGCTGCAGCGAGACCATCCCGGCCGCTCGATCGCGGTCATCGTCCGCACCAACCGGACCGCGGCCGATCTCGTGAACCGGCTCAACGTCGCGGGCATCGCGGCGTCGGCCTTCGGCAGCGGGGCCCTCCAGGACGCCGCGGCGGTGAACGCGGTGCTCGACGCGTTGGTCCTCGCCGACCATCCCGACCACACCGCGGCGTGCTTCAACGTCGCGAGCTCGCCGCTCGGGTCCGCGGTCGCCCTTCCCGCCGCCGCCCACCGCGACGCGGCCGTCCGCCGGGCGTGGAGCCGCGAGGAGCGGGCCCGCCTCGACCGCGAGGGCGTCGCGGCCCGCATCGGCACGCTCGCGGCCCTCGCTCGCCCGCACGCCGACGCCCGCGAATCGGTCCGCCTCGACCAGCTCGTCGATCGCGCCGCCCGCCTCGAGACCGAGCTCGATCGCCTGCCCCCGCACGACCCGCGCCGCCGGCCCGCGGCGATCGCGGCGGCGCTTCGCGGCTCGGCGGTCGAGGATCCCGCCGGCGACGCGGTGCAGGTCATGACCGTCCACCAGTCGAAGGGGCTCGACTTCGACTTCACCATCACCACCGAGCTCGACCGCACCGTGAAGGCCCACGCCGATCTCGCGGTGTCCCGGCCCGATCCGTGCGAGCCGCCGGTCGAGGTCGTCCGCTGGCCTGACCAGGACGCCTGCCCCGACGCCTTCCGAAGCGCCTGCCGCGAGACGGCCGACCGGCTCGTCGAGGAATCGCTCTCGGTCCTCTACGTCTCGCTCACGCGGGCGAAGCTCGGGATGTTCCTCGTCGTCGCGGCCCCGGCCGAGCGGAAATCGAAGCCGGCCGCGACGCCGCTCGACTACGGCGCGATCGTCCGCGACTCGCTCGCGCCCGAGCTCGAGGCGGGGCAGCAATGCGACGTCTTCGGTTCTCTCGGGTCGATCGGCCCTGCGAAGGCGAAGCCGGCGGCGTCCGTGGTCGATCCGTCGGCGTCGCCCCCGATCGCCTTCGCCGCGGCGCG
>JBEIUL010000151.1:0-6102 GCA_040374395.1 Phycisphaeraceae bacterium | reverse complement strand
TACGTGACCGCCCTCCTGAACGGCGTGCGGATTCCCACCGCCGACGAGGAGAAGCGGGCGGTCCAGCTCGACCAGTTCCCCGCCGCGGTCATCTCGAGCGTGAACGTCACCAAGACCTTCACCCCCGACCAGCAGGGCGACAGCTCGGGCGGCTCGGTGAACGTCACCCTCAAGGGCATCCCCGAGAAGACGCAGATCCAGTTCAAGTCGCAGGTCGGCTTCAACTCGCAGGTCGTCAACTCGGGCAACGTGGTCCTCGACCCGAACGGAATGTCGACCTGGGGCTTCCACGGCAGCGAGCGGGACGTGCCCGCCCCGGTCGAGACCAACTGGCCCGGGCCGGATGGCGTCTCGTTCGGCGAGCTGCCGGCGATGGACTACAAGTGGTCGGTCTCGGGCGGCGGCAAATGGGACCTCGACGACGACGTGAAGGTCGGCGGCTTCGCGAGCATCTTCTACGAGCGAGAGAGCTCGTACTTCGACAACGGCGTCGACGACTCGCTCTGGGTGCTCGGGCCGGGGGCCGGGAACCCGATGTCGCCGCAGCAGTACCAGTACGAGCCGGGCGACCCGCCGTCGTTCCTCACCGAGCTGCTCGACGTGCAGCAAAGCACGCAGTCGGTCCAGTGGGGCGGCCTCGGGACGTTCGGCATCGAGAACGCGAACCACTCGCTGCAGGGCACCTACCTCTACACCCACAACGCCGACGACACCGCGACGCTCGCCGAGAACACCCGCGGAAAGGACTACTACTTCCCCGGCTACGACCCGAACGACCGGACCGGCCCGGGGAACGGCCAGAACGAGCTGCTCACCTCGCCGTGGCTGCGGCTCGAGACCCTCGACTACGTCGAGCGCGAGACGAACACCGTCATCCTGAACGGCAACCACACCCTCGACTTCCTCGGCGACGGCGAGGTGTTCCTCGCCCCCAAGTTCGACTGGACGGTCTCGCTCAGCTCGGCCAGCTTCGACCAGCCCGACAAGACCCAGTTCGGCTCGATCTGGGTGCCGCCCTCGCAGATCCCCGGCCTGCCCGAGTTCGGCATCCCGCCGATCGACACGCCCGCGTACTGGATCGGCTACCGGCCGGCCGCGAACTTCAACCTCGGCTGGCTGCAGCGGATCTGGAAGACCATCGACGAGGACAGCACGCAGTGGGCCTTCAACGCGACCCTGCCGTTCAAGCAGTGGTCCGACAGCGAGGGCTACGTCAAGACCGGCTACTTCAACGACCAGACGAGCCGGAACTACACGCAGGAGACCTTCGCCAACCACGGCGACCAGAACGGCACCTGGGAGGCGGGCTGGAACGAGTACTGGAGCCAGGTCTTCCCCTCGCAGAATCACCCCATCGACGACGGCCCGCCCTTCGTCGACGTCAACTACCAGGGTGAGCAGCGGATCGACGCCGCGTACGTGATGGCCGACCTCCCGGTGGTCGAGACGTTCAAGCTGGTGGGCGGCGTCCGGTTCGAGAACACCTACCTGAGCATCGTCAACGACCCCGAGCCCGACGCCCCGTACTTCCCGCCCGGGGCGACCACGCCGATCGCGTTCAACTCGTCGGCGAACGTCGACTACGACCAGGACGACGTGCTGCCCGCGATCGCCTTCGAGTGGGAGGCCCTCGAGTGGCTGACCCTCCGCGGCTCGTACACCCAGACCGTCGCCCGCCAGACCTTCCGCGAGCTCAGCCCGATCCTCCAGCAGGAGTTCCTCGGCGGCCCCATCTTCATCGGGAACCCCGACCTCACCATGAGCGAGCTCGAGAACTGGGACGTGCGGCTCGACCTCACGCCCTTCGAGGGCGGCCTGCTCTCGTTCTCGTGGTTCTACAAGGAGATCACGAGCCCGATCGAGACGGTGCAGGAGGTCGCCCCCGAGTTCACCTACACCACGGTGCAGAACTACCCGAGGGGCACGATCAACGGGGTCGAGATCGACCTGCGGCAGGATTTCTCGACGGTCGCCGAGTGGATGACCGGCTTCAAGGCGGGCATGAACGCGACGCTCATCTCGGCGTCGGTCGACCTGCCGACCGGCCCCGGATCGCTCTCGCAGGAGCTGTCGGCGATCGGCTTCCCGACCACGAGCCGGGACATGACGAACACGCCCGAGTACCTCTTCAACGTCTACTTCACCCAGGACATCGACGAGACCGGGACGCAGTTCGGCCTCTTCTACACGCTGACCGGCGACACGCTGGTCGAGGGCGCCGGCTACAAGGACCAGCCGTTCATCGCCTACGTGCCCGACGTCTACGCCCTCCCGATCGGGACGCTCAACTTCACGCTCCAGCAGGAGCTGTTCATTCCGGGATTCAAGGCCTTCTTCCAGGCCAAGAACATCCTGAACCCCGAGATCCAGACCGTCTACCGGTCGCAGTACGTCTCGGGCGACGTGCTCAACACCTCGTACACCGCCGGCGTCGACTTCGCGTTCGGCCTCTCGCTCCAGCTCGACTTCTGAGGACTCCATGAACCGCCTCCGGAACCGATTCCTGCCCGTCCTGGCCCTGGCCCTCGTCGCCGGCGCCACCGTCGCCGACGACGCCTTCGACCGCACCCGTGCCCTGCTCGAGCGGTGGGTCGAGACCCGCAAGGCGATCGCCGCCGAGCGGCGCGACTGGAAGCTCGCGAGGGAGATGCTCGGCGACCGGGCCGAGCTCGTCCGCGGCGAGATCGCGGCGGTCGAGGCGAAGATCGCCGAGACCGAGCGCGGCGTCGGCGAGGCGGACAAGGTCCGGGCGGCGCTGGTCGCCGAGGCCGACGCCCTGAAGGTCGAGAGCGACGCCCTCGCCCTGACCGTCGCCGGGCTGGAGGCCCGGACCCGCACGCTGCTGGGCCGCCTGCCGGCGCCGATCCGCGAAAAGGTCAAGCCGCTCAGCTCGCGGCTGCCCTCCGACCCGGCGACGAGCACCCTGCCGCCGAGCGTCCGCTTCCAGAACGTGGTCGGCATCCTGAACGAGATCAACAAGTTCGCCCGCGAGATCCACGTCACGAGCGAGGTCCGCAACCTCGGCGGTGGCCGCGAGGTCGAGGTGACCGCGGTCTACCTCGGGATCTCGCAGGGCTACTACGTCGGGGCGGGCGACACCGTCGCCGGCCTCGGGACGCCCGGAAAGGACGCCTGGGAATGGACCGCCCTCGACGCGGCGGCCCCGGCGGTCTCGAAGGTGGTCGCGATCCTCAAGAACGAGCGACCCGCCGAGTACGTCCCGCTGCCCGTGAAGATCGACTGACGCGACGAGAGGAACGACTTGCCATGAAGACCATTGCCCACACCCTCGCCCTCACGCTCCTCCTCGCCGGTCCGGTCGCGGCCCTTCCGCAGGACGCGACGCAGGCAGCCACGCCACCGGCGCCCGGCCCGGCCGCGACGTCGGCCCCGGCGACTCCCGCCCCGACCTTCACCGACGCCGGCAAGGGCATCGAGCGGCAGCTCGAGGAGTCGGTGGCCGAGCTCGCGGCCCTCCGCGAGTCGATCGCCGCCGAGAAGATCCCGCTCGGCAAGGCCCTCGCCGACCTCGAGACGCGCCTCGTCGAGGTCCGCCGGGAACTCACCGCGGCCGGCCGCACCCTCGACGACCGCACCCGTGGCCAGTCGGAGATCCGCGACGAGATCAAGGCCCGCACCGAGCAGGTCGGCTACCTCGCGTCGCTGCTCGCCGAGTACCGCCGCAACTGGGAATCGGGCCTGCACATCGCCGAGCTCCAGCTCTTCCGGTCGCCGCTCGAGGCGGCCCGCCTCCTCGCCGAGGATCCCTCGAAGGCCGACCGCGACCGCCTTGCGTCCGAGCAGTCCGTACTCGCGACCAGCCTCGACCGGCTCGAGTCGATCGCCGGCGGCGCCCGCTTCAAGGGCAAGGCCGTCGATGGCCAGGGGCTCGTGAGCGAGGGCGAATTCCTGCTCGTGGGTCCGGTCGCGCTCTTCCGCTCGCAGGACGGCGCCCGCACCGGCATGGCGATGCAGCGGCTCGGCTCGCTCGAGGCGGGGCTCGCGCCGTTCGAGGACCCCGCGGTGGTCGAGGCCGCTTCGGGCGTCGTGGCCGGGCTCGGCACGACCTTCCCCCTCGACCCCTCGCTCGGCGACGCCCAGAAGATCGCCGAGACCGAGGAGACCTGGACCGAGCACGTCCTCAAGGGCGGCCCGGTCATGTGGCCCATCTTCGGCATCGCGGCGCTCGCGCTGCTCGTGGCCCTCGTGAAGTGGGTCACCTTCCTCTTCGTCCGCAGCCCGTCGAACCGGAAGCTCAAGGCCCTGCTCGAGGCGCTCGGGAAGGGCGACCGGGCCGGCGCCGAGGCGATCGCGAAGAAGATGCCCGGGCCGGCCGGCCGGATGCTGCGGGCCGGCGTCGCCCATCTCGGCGAGCCCCGCGAGCTCGTCGAGGAGGTGATGTACGAGACGGTGCTCAAGACGAAACTGCGTCTCAACAGCCTCATCCCGTTCATCGGGATCTGCGCGGCCGCCGCGCCGCTGCTCGGGCTCCTCGGCACGGTGACGGGAATCATGAACACGTTCAAGCTCATCACGGTCTTCGGGACCGGCGACGTGCGGACGCTCTCGAGCGGCATCTCCGAGGCGCTCATCACCACCGAGTACGGCCTCATCGTGGCGATCCCGGCGCTGCTGCTGCACGCCTACCTGTCGCGGAAGGCGAAGGCGATCATCGATCGCATGGAGACCTTCGGCATCGCCTTCATGAACCAGCTCAGCCGCGGCACGGTCCCGAGCCCGGCGCCGGCCGGCGGGCCCGCCCCCGACCACGCCCCCGAACCGGCCAAGGCCTGATCCCGCCGCAAGCCGCCGCTTCCCGATGGAAACGCCCGAACCCATCCTCGGTCCCCTCCTGTCGGCCCTGCCGCCCGCCGCCCGCGAGTTCGCCGAACGCGCGCTCGCGATCTGGATCGCCGGCGACTGGGCGATGATCGGGATCGCGCTCGTCGCGTTCTTCCTCTTCGGGCTCGGCGTGCAGATGCGGACGCGGCTGCTGCTCAAGCGGTTCGGCCGCCGGTCCGACCGCACCCTGCGGGCGTGGATCGCCGACCGCTCGAGGCGTCGCGGACCGGTCGGCCGCCTGCTCGACGAGGTCGAGGGGATCGACGACGTCCAAGCGATCGGCACGGTCTTCGAGGCGCTGCACGCCGCCGAGATCGCCCCGTTCCGCCGCGACCTGAAGATCATGCAGGTCTGCGTCACCGCGGCGCCGCTCCTCGGCCTCTTCGGCACGGTCACCGGCATGCTCGCCACCTTCGACGCCCTGGCCACCGGCTCGGGCGGCGAGAAGACGATGTCGATGATCGCCGCGGGCATCTCCGAGGCCCTCATCACCACCGAGACCGGCCTCGTGATCGCCCTCCCCGGCGTCTTCTTCCAGTACCTGCTCTCGCGGAAGGTCGCCGCGTACGAGCACTTCATCGAGCACCTCGAGAGCCTGTGCATGCAGGCCGCGTGGCGGCGGACCCACCCGGCGACCGCCGCCGCGACGACCTCCCCGGAGACCCGGAGCTGACCATGGGACGCTTTCGCGACAGCGGTTCGGACGAGGGCGGCGACACGGCGATCGATCTTTCGCCGATGATCGACTGCGTCTTCATCCTGCTGATCTTCTTCATCGTCACCACCACCTTCGTCGAGGAGACCGGGATCGAGGTCGACAAGCCGCAGGCCGCCTCGGCGGTGCAGCTCGAGAAGACGAGCATCCTCATCGCGGTCACCGTCGAGGGCGACGTGGTCTACGGAGGCAAGGCGATCGGCATCGGCGGCGTGCAGCCGCTCGTGAAGCGGATGCTGGCCAAGGAGGACGTTCCGGTCATCGTCCAGGCCGACGCGAAGGCCCCGGCGGGCATGCTCGTCCGGGTGATCGACGAGGCCAAGCTCGGCGGGGCGTCGAAGGTCAGCATCGCCGGCCTCAAGCCGAAGGGATGAAATGAATGATGGACGCCGTCCGCGCCATCCTCCGCTCGCTCGTCGTGAACGCCGCCGGCCTCATCGGCGGGTTCGCGCTCACGCTCGGGCTCTTCCTCGTGCTGCCCGTGCTCGAGGCGATCACGGCGCTCCCGCCGGCGGATCTCCTGATCCGTGACGCCGGCGTCGCGG
>JBEIUL010000478.1:0-2167 GCA_040374395.1 Phycisphaeraceae bacterium | reverse complement strand
GTCGGGCAGGTGCACGCCGCCCTTGGTGACCTTCTTGTCCTCGTCCTTCCGGATGAGGACCCGCTTGCCCACGGGCTCGACGATCTCGAGGCCCTTCGTTCCCGCCCTGGATTCCGGTCGCTCGGCCATGGGGGAATCGTACCCGCGCCCCGGTACCATCCGCCGCATGCTCGACCAGCTCCGCGTGCTTATCCGTGACGTTCCCGACTTCCCGAAGCCGGGCATCCTCTTCAAGGACATCACGCCGCTCCTCGCCGACGCCGCCGGGCTGTGCCTCGCGGTCGAGCTCATGGCGAACCCCTTCCGCAAGGAGCGGGTCGACCTCGTCTGCGGGGCGGAAAGCCGCGGGTTCATCTTCGGAACCGCGATCGCCGGAGCCCTCGGGAAAGGCTTCATCCCGATCCGCAAGCCGGGCAAGCTGCCCTCGAAGCGGGTCCGGGCCGAGTACGCCCTCGAGTACGGCACCGATGCCCTCGAGATGCACGCCGACGCGGTGAAGCCCGGCCAGCGGGTGCTGCTCGTCGACGACGTGCTGGCCACGGGCGGCACGATGAAGGCCTCGGCCGACCTCATCCGCGGCCTCGGGGCCGAGATCGCGGGGGTGGCCCTGCTGATCGAGCTGAAGGCCCTCGGCGGCCGGGCGAAGCTTCCCGGGCAGCGGATCCACGCGGTCCTCGAGTACTGACGCCCCGTCCGGAGCTCCGCTCCGGCGTTTCACGGGCGATTCCCCTGGCGCTTCCGGCCTCCGGCCCGGCGGTCCGGCAGGGCGCCGACGCGTACACTGGCCGCTTCCCGAGCGGCCCCGGCGGCCGCCCGAAAGACCTTCGACGGAACGCCCAGACGGACCTAGAGCCCATGACCACCGCGACCCCCTCCCCGACCGCCTCCGGCGCCCTCTCGACCGACCCGCTGTCGCTCATCGACGTCGACCACGTCCGCTTCTACGTCGGCAACGCGAAGCAGGCGGCGTACTTCTACGCGATGGCCTTCGGCTTCCAGATCGAGCAGGTGAACGACCTGACGACCGGCAACCGCGAGTCGGCCTCGTACCTCATCACGCAGGGGAACATCCGGCTGCTGCTCGAGACGCCGCTCGTCGCGAAGCACCCCGCGACCGCCGAGATCGCCAAGTACGGCGACGGCATCAAGGACATCGCGCTGACCGTGTTCGACGCCGAGAAGGCCTTCGAGGCCGCGGTCCGCAACGGCGGCCAGCCCGCCTACGAGCCGGTGACCGTGAAGGACGCGAACGGCACGGTGACCATGGCGGGCATCAGGACCTACGGACGCGTGGTGCACTCGTTCGTGAGCCGCACCGGCGACTACGCCCTGCCGAAGGTCAAGAACGCGGGCACGTTCATGCCCGGCTTCGCCCCGTGCGGGAGCGCGACCAACGTCAACCGCTACAACCGCGAGCACCCATGCGGGCTCAAGTACGTCGACCACTGCGTCGGCAACGTCGAGCTCGGCAAGATGAACCACTGGGTCTCTTGGTACGAGAACGTCCTCGGCTTCGCGATGTTCAAGCACTTCGACGACAAGGACATCGGCACCGAGTACTCGGCACTCATGTCGAAGGTGATGGCCTCGGGCAACCACCTCATCAAGATGCCGATCAACGAGCCCGCCCCCGGCAAGAAGAAGAGCCAGATCCAGGAGTACCTCGACTGGCACGACAACACGCCGGGCTGCCAGCACCTGGCGCTCCGCACCGACGACGAGCTGCACTCGGTCGCCGAGCTCCGCCGCCGCGGCGTCGACTTCCTGACGATTCCCGAAGCGTATTACGAGTCGGTCTGGAACCGCGTCAACGCGATGCTCACCCAGCACGGGCACTCGGCGGTGAAGGAAGACCACCAGCGGGTCCGCGACCTCGGCATCCTCGTCGACGCCGACGACGAGGGCTACCTGCTGCAGCTCTTCACGAAGCCCTTGCAGGACCGGCCCACGCTGTTCTTCGAGATCATCTGCCGCCGCGGCTCGCAGAGCTTCGGCAAGGGCAATTTCAAGGCCCTCTTCGAGAGCCTCGAGATCGAGCAGGGCCGGCGCGGGAATCTTTGAGCGCGGCGTCTCAGGACCGGGCCCAAACCGGCCGCGGGCTTTCCGTCGCCACGCCGTCGACCTCGAGCCGCCACGCGTGGAGATGGACGCCTCGCGGATGCTCGGG
>JBEIUL010000094.1:0-7830 GCA_040374395.1 Phycisphaeraceae bacterium | reverse complement strand
CGCGGCGAGGAAGGTCCATCTCACCGGCGGAGTCCGGCCCGCCGTCCTGGGGAACCTGGCCGTCCATGCTCAGCGGCCCTCGCCCTTCGTCGCTGGGCCTTCGCTCGCCGGCGGCTGCGGAATCCCGCTCGCCGAGGTCGGGGCCGCGAGGTCGAGCAGGTGGAACGGGGCCCGCGACGTGTCGGTGATGAACGTGGTGCTGCCCGAGAGCCCGCTCTTGAGCGTGTCGAGCCACGCGAGGAAGATCGCGAGGTCGGCCTGCTTCTTCATCTCCTCGTAGTAGCGGGTCGCCTCCTCGTTGCCCTGGGCCTCGATCTGGGCGGCCCACTGCTCGGCGAACGAGCGGATCGCGTCGGCCTGGCTCGCGGCCTGGCTCTTCAGGGCCTCGGCCTCGCTGTTGCCGCGGGCCTCCTCGAGCTTCGCGAGCGTGTTCTGCACCTCGGCCATCCGGCCGAGCACCGCGTTGGTCGTCTTCGGGGGCAGCAGCACCTGGCTGATGCCGACGAAGACCGGCTCGATGCCCGCGAGGTCGCCCGACTTGAGGTCCTCGAGGATCGCCCGCTCGGCGTCGGCGAGCTTGCTGCCGGCGCCGACGAGCTGGTCGAACGGATAGCGACCGACCACCCGGAGCGCCCCCTGCAGCCGCTGCTCGAGCTGGCGGCCCGCGTCCTCGAGCGTGCCGTACGCGGTGAAGAACCGCATCGCGGCCTCGTCGCCGGCGGCGATCCGCCACTGCAGGTACGCCTGCAGCACGACCTGCTCGCCGCCCTGCGTGAGCACCGTCTCGAGCGGGCTCTCGACGAACTGCAGCCGGGTGTCGAGGCGGGTGACCTGGTCGATGAAGAACGGCGCCTTGAGGTGCAGGCCCGGGTCGCGGACCACGCCGGCCGGCTGGCCGAAGCGGGTCTTCACCGCGAGCTCGTGGAAGTTCACGGTGTAGGTGGTGTTGAACAGCACCAGGACGAGGACCAGCAGCAAGCCGATCGCGATGGTGAGGGTGCGGGTCATGGGTGTCGCGGTGGGATCGGGGTCGGGTCGGGAAAGGTCAGTTCTCGCCCTCGGGGGCGATGTAGTCGGCGAGGTTGAGGCCGCTCTCGACCTCCTTCATCTCGACGTCGACGCGGGTGCGGGCGGGATCGCCGCCGAGGACGTACTTCACGCGCACGCCCCGCAGGTTCTCGGCGAGGACCCGCATCAGGGCCCGCTGCCGGTAGAGCTCGGGATCGACCGACCACGCCGCGGCCTCGCCGAGGACCTCGGCGGCGTTGCGGCGGGCGTCCATGTGCAGCTCCCAGCGGCGGGCGCGGGCCGAGCTGATGACGCTCGCGGTCGCGGCGGTCGACTCGAGCAGGGCCCGCTCGCAGCGGAGCCGCTGCTCGACCGCCTCGGGGCTGTCGGCCCCCTTCTCGCGCTCGAGCCGGCGGAGCGTCTCGATCTCGGCGACGACCTCGGGAGCGCGGGCCGCCCCGCCGATGAGGGTCGCCATCGTGGTGTTCACCGTGCTGCGGGCCTGCTCGACGACCTTGCGGGCGTTCTGCACCGCGATCGAGAGCTCGACGAAGCGGTCGGCCTCGGCGCCCGGCGGACGGAGCCGGGGGATCGCCACGCCGACGAGCTCCACGCCGCTCCCGAGCCGGTCGAACGCCGCCTGGATCCGGTTCCGCAGCTCGGTCTCGAGGCTCGACTCGCCCGCGGCGAGGATCCGGTCAAGCGGCTGGGTCGACAGGAACTGCGTGACCTCGCGGGTCGCGGTCGCCCGCAGGAGCCGCTCCCTCATGTCGAGCGTCGACCGGCGGGTTCGGGCGTCGTTCGAGAACTCGAGGTAGTTCCTCAGCTCCCCGTCGCGGACCCGCCACTGCAGGACGATATCGGCGTCGACGAGTGCGAACTGGTCGGCGAGCGTGGTGGCGGTGCCGCCGCCGGCGATGCCGCTCGCGTCTAGCGTGGCGAGCGAACGCGCGTGGGCCTCGGAACGCGTTGGCGCCGAGAAGAGGGAGAGGTTCGAGTCGGGATCGAGAGTGACCTCCGAGCCCCACGGCTTGAAGTCGCCGCCCTTCGCCGGCGGCGTGCCGAGCGCGAGGTCCCGCAGCCGTCCGGTCGGATGGATGTCGGCGGTCTCGACCGGCCACGGCAGCTTCACCATGGTGCGGCCCTCGTACACGCCCTCGATCGGCCGGCCGAAGCGCAGCCGCAGGGCCTGGTCGCCGGGCTCGACGATCACGAGCGTCGAGAGCCCGACGAGCACCACCGCGCCGAGCGCCGCCAGGCGCCCCGTGCTCCGCAGCAGCAGCTGGTAGCCCCAGCTGCTCGTGACGTCGAAGCCGAACTGGTAGTTCACGGCCTCGTTGATCGAGCGGACGATCGAGTCGGGCGCGGCGAGGAGGCTCAGCACCCGGCTGTCGAACGCCGGCCGGGGGAACTCTCCCGGTCGCCGCGGGCGGTACAGGTTCAGCACGAAGTTCAGCAGGATCTCGCCCGCGAACGCGATCATGAAGATCGCGACGCCGCGGGCGATCCCCTCGAGCACCGCAGGCCGCTCGAGGAAGAGGAAGACGATGCCGATGGCGATCGCGAGCAGCACGACCGCGTTGCCGACCATCGCGCCGGCCCCGCCGCGGAGGTTCGCCCACGCGGGCTGGCGGCTCATGCCCGCGATGAACCTCGAGAAGATGAACGCGACGAGGGCGAGGCCGATGCAGATCGCCAGCTGCCAGCCGAGGCTCGACCCGGTGCGGAACGCCTCGATGTCGGTGGCGGTCGGGTCCTGCAGGCGGGCGAACCAGTCGAGCGTCCACCAACCGGCGGTGACGAGGAGGGCCACGACGAGGAGGCTCGTCGCGGGCATCGCCACGCCGTGCATGAACGCGAGCCGTCGCGCCGCCGGCCGCGTCGCGTCCTTGCTGAAGATGCTGGCCGCGACACCCGCCCCCTCGGCGGCGGTCTCGTCGTTCTCGATCGCCTCGATCCGCTCCAGCACGTGCTGGTGGAACGTGATGATCAGCCCGATCCACAGCGGGACCATGGCCCCCGCGTACATCGCGGCGATCGTGAACGCCGAGTCCTTCGCGAGGATCCCGTAGAGGAGCAGCACCAGCCCGATCGCCAGCTGCAGCAGGAGGCCGAAGCCGCACACCCGGACGGCCTGTCGGTAGGAGAAGTGGTCGGTACGGATCGCCTGTGCCATGCGAGACGGCCCGGGAGCAACCCGAGCCCCTTCCAAGGTCCGCCCCGCCGACCGCCCCGCTCCGGGAGACATGACCGCGCGGGGCGGCGGGCCGGAGGGCCGGGACGGGCGAGACTGCCGCCGCCCCTACGGGGCCGGTGCGACAGGGTTCGCGGACTCGCGTACTGTAGATCAAACCGGACCGGGCATGGGGACCGCCCGCTCGGTTCCCGCCCCCGTCCCCCCACCCCGACTCCACCCCGCCGGCCCCGGCATGACCCACCTCGAGCAGCTCCTCGCGATCGCCCGCAACACCTTCTTCGAGAGCATCCGGCAGCCGGTGCTCCTGGTGACGCTCGTCGCGGCGACGATCCTGATCATCCTCAGCAATCCCCTCGCGGCCTACACGCTCGAGGACGACCAGCGGATGTTCGTCGACATCGGCCTGTCCACGATCTTCATCGCGACCGCGGTGGTGGCGGCGTTCATCTCGACCAACGTCCTCAGTCGCGAGATCGACAACAAGACCGTGCTCACCGTGGTCTCGAAGCCCGTCGCCCGGCCGACCTTCGTCCTCGGGAAGTACCTCGGGACGGCGGGTGCCACGCTGCTGGCGACCGCCTACCTCGCGAACGTCTTCATGCTGGTCGAGATGCACGGAGTGCTCCAGACCGCCCGGAGCCCGATGCACCAGCCGGTGCTCGTCTTCGGCTCGCTGGCGGGGCTGCTCGGGATCGGCGCGGCGACCTGGGCCAACTTCTTCTACGGCCGGAACTTCGTGGCGACCGCGGCGGTGCTGCTCACCCCGCTCTCGTTCCTCGCCTACGTGATCGCGATGCTGTTCGACGCGGGCTGGAAGCCGCTGTCGGCGGCCGAGATCTTCTCGGGGACCGGCATCGGCGGCAGTCCCGACCCCGTCTTCGAGGGCCAGATCTGGATCGCCATCGGGACCATGTCGATCGCGACGCTCATCCTCGTCGCGGTCGCGGTCGCGGCCAGCACCCGCCTCGGGCAGGTGCTCACGCTGTCGGTGACCCTCGGCGTCTTCCTGCTGGGGCTGCTGTCGGACTGGCTCTTCGCCCGGCCGCTGCGGGTCCTTGACGCGACGATCGCCGCGGCCGGCCCCGACGCCCAGGGCCTGCTGGCCGAGCGGATCGAGGCCCTGGTCTTCCGCGGGCTGTACACGGTGACCCCGAACTTCCAGGTCTTCTGGCTCGCCGACGCGATCAACCAGGACCGGGCGATCCCGGCGTCGTACCTGGGGCTCGTGATCCCCTACGGCCTCGGCACGATCGTGGCGATCCTCGCGGTCGCGACGGCCCTCTTCCAGCGCCGCGAGGTCGGCTGAGCGGCGGACCCGGGTTCAGGGCGACGGGAACGCGTCGAACTCGGCCCGCTTCCTGGGGCTGGTCGCGAGAAGCCCGATGAAGATCGGGAATGCGGCCAGCGGCACGGTCATGCCGAAGGTCATCAGCCGCTGCCGCGACTGGAGGTCGGCGGGCGTCATCGCGGGCGCGTCCCGGTCGACCTCGGCCTCGCTCATGCCCCGCGTCCGCATCATGTCGCGGACCGACTCGTTTATCGCGACCTGGTAGTCGAGCTGCGTCGGCATCGTCACGAGGCCCGCCACCGTCGAGACGACGAGCAGCGCGATCCGCGCCGCCGCCCATGCGGCAAGCGCGGGACGGGCCGATCGCCGGAGCTGCAACAGCCGCACGCCGCCGACGACCAGCAGCACCCCGAGCATCGCCAGGACGACCGACTGTCCCGCCGTGATCCAGACGAGGACCGGGGGCATCGGCGGCGCCTTGAGCCCCGAGAACGACAGCAGCCAGCCCTGCAGCAACGTGCCCGCGATCCCGCAGAAGCCGTAGATGAGGATGCCGCCCGCCCCGTACACGATGCACAGGATGCCGATCCCCCGCGGCCACCGCGGCGGTTCGGGCGGGAATGCCCCCGGCTCGATGGGCGGAATGCCGCTCACGCGCGACGCGGATTCAGTTGCCGTTGCCGGCATCGCGCTGCTGCCGCTTGATCTCGGCGAGCTGCTTGCGGCGCTGCTCGATCTCGCGGATGAGCGCTTCCTTCGGCGGCACGCCGTAGCGGCCGAACTGGAGCATCATCACCTGCTCGCCGAGCTGGTTGCCCCACCGCAGGAGTTCCTCGAGGATCTTGATCTGCGCCCCGAGCTGCGCCGCGGGATCGCCGGACCCGGCGCCCTTGTAGCCCATGCGGGCGACCAGCTTCGGGACCTCCTGGTCGGCCCGGGCGAGCAGCCGCTGCCAGTTCTCGGCCATCTTGCGGCCGGCGTCGCTGGCTTCCTTCCACTCGGGAAGTCCGAGCTGCTTCGCGAGCTCGTCCTCGGTGTCGGCGATGCCGTCGGCCCAGCCGCATTGAACGGCCTGGTCGGCGTTCATGGTCAGCATCGTGTCCTTGGTGTCGAGGATGTACTTGCCGCGGAGGTCGGGATAGAAGATCGCGTCCTTCGGGCCGCCACCCTCGGGGATGTCGTACGAGACCTCGAGGGGCTTCGTGACCATGCACCGCGCGACCTGCGGGTCGCGGCCACCGAGCTTGGCGACCTCGCTGATCTTCTCGAGCCACGCGTCGAGCTCGGCACCCGAGATCGCGGTCTGGCCGGCGAACATGGTGATCGAACCGTACGCGCCGACCCGCATGAAGTACATCTCGTCGCAGTGCATCCCGGTGAACGCGGCGGCCGAGATGGCCTCCTTGATCCAGGCCACGACTCGGTGACGCTTCTTGAGTTCCTTCAGGGTCTCGTGGATCCGGTCGCCCTCGAGGACGAGGCCGCCGCCCGACTCGATGAGGAGCACGATGATCTGGCCGGGGCCGGCCTTGTCGGCCTCCTCGCCGATCTTCTCGATCTCGTCGTGCCGGAGCCCGACGCCGACCATGCCCTTCAGCGGGAGCACGTAGACGCCGTTGAAGTTCGAGGTGACCTTCGCGGGAGCGCCGTCCTTGGGCTTGGTCGCGGACGCCGCGGGGGCGCCCGGCGTCGCCGTCGCCGACGGCTTCGCGTCAGGGGCCGCGTCACCCGCCGGCGCCGCGGCCGCCTCGACGGTGCGGATGCCGCGGACGTCGCTGTAGAAGATCAGCCGCGTCGCGACCTTGCCGTCGTTGTCCGTCTCGAGCTTCACCATCGTGGTGTCGGCCCGGAGGATCTTGCCTTGGAGCTTCTGCTCCTTCCCGTTCTCGAGGAAGGTGACCTCGACGATCGAGTTCAGGTCGCCGCGCCAGGTCTGGCCGCCCTTGAGCTTGAGCTCGACGCCGGCGAGGGCCGTGGCCGAGAGGGCGAGCGAGAGGCCGAGCGTGGCGAGGAGGTGGGTTCGCTTCATGGTGATGCTCGTGGTGGAGGGGACGGTCGGGATCGATCAACGCGCTCCGGGGCCGCCGCCGCCCGGCGATCCCATGCCGCCGCCCCGGCCGCCGCGGCCGCCGGACGAACCGCCGGTCGAGCGGGCCCCGCGGATCTGCTCCTTGATCTGCTCGATCAGGACCTCGAGCTGAAGGCGGCCGGGAAGGCCTTCCGTGCGGAAACGCTGCTCGATCGCGGGGTACTGCTTCATGGCGGCGACGACCTTCTCGTACGCGGCCTTGGTCTGGCCGAGGCCCTTCACGTCGCCGTCGGCGGTTTCGGCGTCGAGCATCCAGTCCTTGCAGCGGTCGAACATCCGCCGCCAGTCCTCCTTGTACTGCTCGAACCTCTTCTCGCCCGAGTCGAGCTTCTCGTACTCGCGATAGCCGAGGAGGAACATGAGGTCGTCGAGGCTGTCGGCGAGACCGTCGCAGAGGCCGGTGTCCTCGGCGAGGGTCGCCGAGAAGTTCGCGGTGCTCTTGTCGCTGGAATCGACGACCCACTGCCCGTCGGTGTTCCCCGCCCACTTGACGGTCCGGCCTTCCCAGTCGGCCGAGAGCACGTTGGTCGGGGTCATCATCGCGTCGCCGAGCTCGATCGGGTAGCCGCCCTGCTGGAGGAAGCCCTTTCCGATGCCCGTCCAGGCGGCCATCATCTTCGCGGCCACGTCGGGGTCGGACCAGCCCTTCGCGACGTCCGAGACGCGGGACAGGCCCCAGAGCCGGGCGTCGCTCTTCATGTACATGTCGGGCCACGAGAGGGCCATCAGCGACCCGAAGCCGACCGAGTCGTTCACCCACATGACCTGCGGGGCGTCGATCCGCTCGCGGAGCATCTTGATGAGGTCGCGGTACTCGTCGAGCTTGACGACGCCGGCCTCCCTCGCGTCGTCGTTCTTCAGGTAGAAGTTGTTGTCGATGTCGGCGCTCTCGAGGACGAACACCACGATGTCGGGCTTCGCCTTGCGGGCGTCCTCGATGATGTCCTCGTAGGGCTGCTTCGAGATGTCGGTGCCCATCTGGCCGTTCATCGGGATCACGTAGACCTTGGGGGTCGTGGTGGTCGCGGGGAGCGGCTTGCCGGCCACGTCGGCGAGGGCGACGGGGGCGAGGGCGAGGACGGCGGCGGCAAGGGTTCGGGACAGGAGACGGCTCATCGTGCGGTGACCTCTCGGTGGCCGGCCGGGCGCGACGCGTGCCGCGCGGGGCCGGTTGGACAAGCATACGGCATCGGCCCTTCCGGGCGACTCGCCTTGATGGTCGTTTTCCACCGGGTCGCGGCCGTGGGG
>JBEIUL010000168.1:0-5740 GCA_040374395.1 Phycisphaeraceae bacterium | reverse complement strand
TGGCTGAAGAGGTTGAAGAGGTACGGCCGCCCGAAGATCTCGCTGTGGATCGGCTGGCCGTGAGCGAAGTCGCGGGCCTGCTGCTCGAGTTCGCGCATCGCGGCAGCACCGGCGCCCGACGCGGCCTGGTACGTGGAGACGATCATCCGCTCGATGCCGGCGGCGCGATGGAGCGGCGTCACCGCGACGAGCGCGATGATCGTCGAGCAGTTCGGGTTCGCGATGATCGCCGGCCCATCGATCGCGTCGAGCAGCTCGCCGTTCACCTCGGGCACGACGAGCGGCACGCCGGCGTCCATGCGGAAGCACGACGAGTTGTCGACGACGGTCGCCCCGGCCACGATCGCCTTCGGCGCGAACTCGCGGCTGACCGGTTTGCCGGCCGAGAAGAGCGCGAGGTCGATGCCGTCGAACGACCGGTCGCCGATCGCCTCGACGACGAGCTTCTGCCCCCGGAACTCGACGACGTTGCCCGCCGATCGCGGCGACGCGAGCAGGCGGAGCGAGGCGAGCGGGAAGTTCCGCGACCCGAGGATCGCGAGGAACTCCTCGCCCACGGCGCCGGTGGCGCCGACGATCGCGACGTTGGGACGGGCGGGAAGCATCGCCGCACTGTAATGCAGGCGGGACGCCTCGCCGCGGCCGCGGCGCGTCATACTTCCGCCATGAGCGAAGCCCTGAACTCGAGCCGCGCCCCCGAACCCGTCGGCCCGTACCCCCATGCCCGGCGGTGCGGCAACGTCGTCTACTTCTCGGGCGTGGGGCCGCGGGCCCGCGGCAGGAAGGAGATCCCCGGCGTCACCCTCGCCGCCGACGGATCCGTCGCGAGCCACGACATCGAGGTTCAGTGCCGCAGCTGCTTCGACAACCTGAAGGCGGTCTGCGAGGACGCCGGCGTGCCGTGGACGGCGATCGCCGACGTGACGATCTACCTCACCGACATCAAGCGCGACTTCCCGATCTACAACAAGGTCTACGCCGAGTACTTCGCGGGCCCGGGCAATCCGTTCCCCGCGCGGACCACCCTCGGCATCGTCGGGCTTCCGACCCCGATCGCGGTCGAGATCAAGGCCGTCGCGGTGCTCTGACGCCTTCAGTCGAGCGGGCCCGCCTCGAGGATCGCCTTCGCGACCAGCAGCGCCTGCCGCGTCGCCGCCACGTCGTGCACGCGGAAGATCCGCGCGCCGGCCGACCAGGCGCTCGCCGCGGCGATGACGCTGCCCGAGACGCGCTCGGCGGGAACGTCGATCCCGCTCGCCTTGCCGAGGAAGCTCTTGCGGCTCGCTCCGAGCACCACGGGAAAGCCGGTCGCCGCCAGCTCGTCGGCACGGGCGATCAGCATGAAGTTCTGCTCGACGGTCTTGCCGAAGCCGAGGCCGGGATCGACGGCGATCGCCGATCGCGGCACGCCGGTTTCCATCGCGTGGAACGCCCGGTGGATCAGGTAATCGTTGACCGCCTTCACCACGTCGCCGCCGATGATCGACGCGGGCATCGAGTGGCTGTAGGCATCGAGCGATGGTGGACGCACGCGGTGCATCAGGCACAAGCCCGCGCCGCGTTCCGCGACGAGGCGGAACATGCCCGGATCCGCCTCGCCGGCGCTCTGGTCGTTCACCGCGTCGGCGCCGGCATCGATCGCGGCCGCCGCCACCTCGGCGCTGGTCGTGTCGATCGAGATCGCCACCTCGCACGCATCGCGGATGCGGCGGATCACCGGAACCGTACGGGCGACCTGCTCGGCGGGCTCGACCGGACCCGCCCCGGGCCGAGTCGACTCGCCGCCGACGTCGATGATCGTCGCGCCTTCCGCGACCATTTCCAGGGCCCGCGCCGTCGCGGCCACCGGATCGAGATGCTGACCGCCGTCGGAGAAGCTGTCGGGCGTGACGTTCAGGATGCCCATGAGCGCGAACGGCTCGAGAGCCAGACCGCGTCCGTGCCCGAGATGCCAGGCGCCGTTGCTCAAGGCTTCGCCGCCTCGCCGCCGAGTGCGGGCGGTGCGGCCTGCGAAAGCCCACGCACGATCTGGTCGTATCCGAGGGCGAGCGCGGTCGCAGGCAGCACCAGCGCCGACTCGAACTCGCCGCGATCGATCGCGAACGCGAACGCGACCGGCTCGGTCGAGACGGGGATGTCGGGCAGCGCGGCGGCGTCGACCCCTCCTCCGGGGACCATCCCGGCGACTTGCTTGATGAGCTTGCCGAACTGCCCGAGTCCGATGAACCCGACCGCATCGGGCTGGGGCACGAGCCAGTCGGAATAGCTCGCGAGCGTCGCGTCGGCCGCGAGCGTCTTCCCGCCGGCACTCGCTCCCAGCGCCCGATTGAGGACATCCACCCGCTGGCTGAACGTCATCACCACGCCGCCCGAGGTCTCCTTCACGAAGCCGCGGAAGCCGCCCGAGCCGTAGATCGCCTGCGTCACGAGCCGCTGGATCGCGACGTCGCCCGCGCGGGTGTCGCCGGCCTCCTCGGGCGGAAGGACCGTCTCCTTCACCTCATACACGTCGGCGACCGTGCCGTCCTTCAGTGTCTTCGCGTCGGTCCACGTCGGCTCGCGGCGCACGCCACCGGCGGTTCCCGCGGTCGCGAGGATCGCCTGCTTGAGCGCGTCCTTCACCGCGGCGGCGTTGCCGGTCCTGAAGTACAGGGCGGCGTCGTTGAGGATCCCGCCCGCGACGATCCCGAGCTTGCTCGGGTAGATCGCGATCTGGACGGAGTTCACCTCGCGGGCCGCGTTCGCGAGCCACGCGGGCATCGGGAAGGCCGCGGCCTCGGGCGACTTCGCGAGCATCTCCTCGACGCGGGCGAAGCCGCCGACGCCGGCGAGATCGAACGCCGCCGCGAGATAGAACGGGGCATTCGCGAGCCGGTCGAGCTTCGCCTCGCCGGGGCCGCCGCCGGCGAGAAGCGTCGCGAGCTCGGTGCCGTCGGTCGCCTTCGACCAGGCCCGGATCCCGACGCCGAGCGGATCGAAGTCGATCGCGACGAGTCCGCTGCCGAGTCCGGCGAACAGCTCGCGACCGCGTTCCCGCATCACGAGCTCGCGGTCGCCGAGCGCGAGGTCGGGAGGCGCCATCGCGGCACCGCGCCGCATCGCGTCGGAGATCGCCGTGGGGCCGGCCCACGCCACAACGTCGCCCCGCGTCGCGATCTCGACGGCCCGCGGCGAGACGGCGGATGCGAAGGGCGCGGCGAGGCCGGCGTCGGGCTCGTAGCCGCGGACGGTCGCGGCGTCGGTCGAGACGACCGCGTGCGCCGCGAGCGGCTTGCCGAAGAGCAGCATCCCCTCCGGCGTGCGGAACGCGTCGGCGCCGTCGTCGGGCGACGGCTTCAGGTTCGCGCCGAGAAAGTTCGCCGGATCCGACGACGGGATAAACACGAGCGGAATCGCGTCACCGCCCTCCGCCGCGGGCGGCAGCATCGCGAGCAGCATCGGTCCCTTGTCGTCGAAGCTCGCGCTGATTCCGAATCGCGCGGTCAGCTGGTCGATCGGCCGCCCGAGCGCCGCGGTCTCGGCCCTTTCCATGCGGGCGAGGCACTGCTGGAGGTCGTCGCTCGCGGCCTTCGGGTTGGGGATCGCGATGAACGCGATGGTGCGCGACGGGGCGAGGGCGAGGGTTCGCTCGAGGCGGGACTCGGCGACGGCGAGGGTGCAAGCGGTGAGGAGCGGAAGCAGCGTGAACACGGGTACTCCTGCGATCGGGGCGCGAGAGGTACTCTACGCCGCGAGGCCATGGAACCGGACACGGCGAATCAGGGAGCGGCGATCCTGCCGGATTGGCTCGGCGGGATCGCGCTGCTGCTGGCGGCCGCGTTCGGGCTGGCGTGGCTGTTCCGGCGGGCCGGATTCCCCGGGGCCGCGGCGGTCGGGGGCGTCCTGGCGGGTCTGCTGCTCGGTCCCGGCGTGCTCGGGCGAGCGGCGCCCGCGATGCACGACCGGCTCTTCGGGGCGGCGCCGGCCGAACGGGCCGCTTGGCGGGATGCCGAGCGGGCGGTCGATGCGACGCAATTCGTGGTCGGCCAGGCCGAGGTCGATCCCGCGTCGGCCCGCGCGCAGGTCGAGACGCTCGTGGGCGAGGCGGAGGCGCGGAAGGCCGCATGGAACGACGCGGCCGAGCGGAAGCGGCGACCGTTCCTCATGCTGGCATTCGCGCTCGGTCTCGCGGTGCTGCTGGCGTCGAGCCTCGCCCGACCCGAGGGAAACTCGGGAGAGTCGGAGGCCAAGGGTCGCGCGATCATGCTCGGCGCCTGGAGTGCGTTCCTTCCCGCCGTCCTCGCCGCGGTCGGCCTGAGTTGGCTCGGCGAGCCCGCGTGGAGCCCGACGATGCTTGCGGCGATGTCGGCCGTCGCGATCGGCGCGTGGCCGCTGGTCGCGACCGATCGTGAGCCGCTGCGCGATTCGGTCCCGGGAGGTCTCGCGACCCTCCGCACCGCCGCGCTCGCCGCGAATGCGATCGCGATCGGTTTCCTCGGGGCTTCGGCGATCGTCGCGTCGCATCCACTCGCCACGCTCGGCCTCGCCGGCGCGGCCGTCGCCGTCGTGCTCGTTCCCCCGCTCGTGCGATCCATCGGAAGCGAGCGGAGATCGATGGCGGCGATCCCGATCCTCGTTCCGCCGCTCGCCGCGCTCGCCGCCGTCCGCATCGAGCCGTTCCTCGACCTCCGCTGGGCCCCGGTCATCGTCCTTCCGCTGGTCGCCGAGGACGGCCGCTGGCTGGGAGGGACCCTCGGGGCGTGGCTGCCCGGCGGCGTCCGGTTTCCGGTCGCCCTTCGCGTCGGCCTGGCGTCGATCCCCGCCGGGCCCGGGATGGTCGCGACGATCGCGATCGGCCTCCAGGCCGGAGTGCTCGCCCCGACGGCCGGCGGGGGACTCCTGGTGGGGGTCCTGCTCATCGAGATCCTCGCCCCGATCCGCGGACGTTTTGCCGCGGATCTCGCCCGGACCGAGACCGGAACCGGGACCGACGATCGAACCGGGTCGTGAATCCGTCCCGCGGCCCTCCCGAAACCTCCGGTCCCGAGGAGATCCCATGAACGCCCGCCTGAAGACCGTCGCCGCGTCGCTTGTGCTTGCCATCACCGGAATCGCCTGCACGCAGACCGCGCCGCAGGATCCCGCCCTCGTCGCGAAGTGGAAGGACATGAACCTGTATTCGATGAAGACCAAGACGCTCGAGGGCAAGGACATCGACCTCGGCGAGTACAAGGGCAAGGTCGCCCTCGTGGTGAACGTCGCCAGCCGTTGCGGCATGACCCCGCAATACAACGGTCTCGAGAAGCTCTACGGGGAGCTCAAGGACCAGGGCTTCGTGATCCTCGGGATGCCGTGCAACGACTTCGGCGGGCAGGAGCCCGGCACGGCCGAGGAGATCCGCTCGTTCTGCAGCACGAAGTACAACGTCACCTTCCCGATGTTCACGAAGGTGCAGACCAAGCCCGGCGCGGGCCAGAGCGAGATCTACGAGTTCCTCGGAACCCGCACCGGCAAGCTGCCCGGCTGGAATTTCGGGAAGTACCTGATCGGTCGCGACGGCCAGCCGATCGCCTTCTTCGACTCGCGGACCGGCCCTGACGACAAGGCGCTGCGCGAGGCGATCGAGAAGGCGCTCGCGGCCAAGGGTTGACCCGAGCCCGGACGGCCGTCACTCGACGGTGACCGACTTCGCCAGGTTCCGCGGATTGTCGACATCCTTGCCGCGGATGACCGCGGCGTGGTACGCGAGGAGCTGCAGCGG
>JBEIUL010000501.1:0-2044 GCA_040374395.1 Phycisphaeraceae bacterium | reverse complement strand
GCGTGCGCTTCCAGTAGGTGTAGAGGCTGCGGCGGGCGAGCCGCGGGCCGTGGTCCTGGTGGAACGTCTGCGCGGTCGCGGAGCTCGAGCCATAGTGGCTGATCTCACGCCAGAGATCGCCCGGCGTGTACGGGTTCACGCTCGGGCCGCCGAGGTCGGCGACGAGCAGGCCGCTCGTCTTCAGGGCGACGTCGCGGATGAGCTCGGCGGACAGGCGGAAGCGCGGGCCGCGGGCGAGCAGGCGGTTGTCGGGATCGCGGGCACGCTGCCCGGGCGTCGCGACCGACGACTGCCGGTACGTCTCGCTCGTCACGATCATCCGCACGAGCCGCTTGAGGTCCCAGCCGTGCTCGACGAGGTCGACCGCGAGCCAATCGAGCAGTTCCGGATGCGACGGCCACTCGCCCTGCGTGCCGAAGTCGGCGGCGGTCCTCACGAGGCCGGTGCCGAAGAACTGCTGCCACAGGCGATTCACCGCGACCCGCGCGACGAGCGGGTTCGCCGGATCGACCGTCCAGAGGGCGAGGCCGAGGCGATCGGCGGGCGCGCCCTCGGGCAGCGGCGGAAGCGACTCGGGCACGCCGGCGGTCACGGCTTCCCGCGGATCGGCGTAGTTGCCGCGCTCGAGGATGCGGGTCTCGCGGCGGGCGGGCGCCGTGTCCATGACGAGGGTCGGGAACGCCTCGGTCCGCGCGGCGAGCCGTTCGCGGGCGTAGTCGAGTTCGGCGCGGAGGCTCGCGAGTTCCGGCGCCCTCGCCGCGACGAACGACGCGAGCGCGGCCCGCTCGGCGTCGGTCCGATCGGCCTCCGGCTTCACGACCGTGGCGAGGATCGCGGGCGGCAGGATCGAACCGTCGTCGTTCCCCGAGACGAGGAAGAACTCCATGCGCTTGGCCGCGACGAGCCCGCCCCGCCCGAAGTTCACCTGCGCCGTCAGGAACGCCGCGTCGGCGGCGAGCGGCTCGGCGAAGGTCAACGTCAGGTGCACGGGCGACCGGACTTCCACGCCGGGGGCGTCCAGATCGGGAATCCACGCCTCGCTCGCCTTCGTGTTCAGCGTGCCCTCGGGATGGTGGTCGCCCGACCAGCCGCTCGCGGTCGCGGTGCGCATCGGCAGCAGCCGCGCGAGGTTCACCTGGTCGCCCGGCACCGGCCCGGCCGAGACCGAGACGTTCGTCACCACGAGGCTGCCCTTGCCCTCGCGACCGACGCCGGGGTCGTTCGACCAGCCCCAGCCCGCGTCCGGCGCGTCGGGATCGGGATGCATCACGATCCGCAGTCCCGTGATCGGCACGTCCTGCATCGGGTCGCGGGTCGGCAGTTCCATCGAGACGTCGAAGGCGAGGAACCCCATCGGCCGCTCGACGACGGCGAACCGGCCATCGCGGATCGAGAAGCCGCTGCCGGTGTTCGGCGTGCTGATCTTGAGCAGCTTCACCGGGTGAAGCGCGAGGTCCTTGCCGCGCACGGCGAGTTCGGCGCGGCGATCTTCCTCCCAGGCCGCGACCGCCGCCGGATCGGGATTCGCGAGCCGGGACTCCAGTTCCGTGACACGGGCCCGCAACGCCGCCTCGTCGCCCGCCGCAAGCGGCGAGCGCAGCATCGCGACCGGATGCGCGTTCACGCCGCCGTCGCCGCCGTGCGAGGGCTCGGTGGTCTGGTTGAAGAAGTCGAAGAGCCGGTAGTAGTCGCGCTGCGTGATCGGGTCGTACTTGTGGTCGTGGCACTGGGCGCAGGCGAGCGTGAGGCCGAGCACCGCCTCGCCGTAGGTCCGCACCCGGTCGACGCCGTAGTTGACGAGGTTCTCCTCGGCGATCGTCCCGCCCTCGTGGGTGATCATCGAGTTCCGCTGGAAGCCGGTCGCGACGAGCGTCTCGTCGGTGCGGTCGGGCAGGAGATCACCCGCGATCTGCTCGACGAGGAAGCGGTCGTAGGGCTTGTCCTCGTTGAAGCTAGCGATGACATAGTCGCGGTAGCGCCACGCGTGCGGATAGAAGATGTTCGATTCCTTGCCGCTCGACTCGGCGTAGCGCGCGACATCGAG
>JBEIUL010000245.1:0-4471 GCA_040374395.1 Phycisphaeraceae bacterium | reverse complement strand
CAGATCGGGCCGATCACGCGGTCGGTGCGCGATGCGGCGGCGGTGTATTCGGTACTCGCCGGCCTCGATCCGCACGACTCGACGAGCGCCGACCTTCCCGTCGGCGACGTGCTGACCGATCTTGACGTGCCGATCGCGGGCCTTCGCGTCGGCATCCCGCGGCAGTACGTGTCGGAGGCGAACGACCCCGCGGTGAACGAGGCGGTCGCGAAGGCGGCGGAGGCCTACCGGGCGATGGGCGCGACGATCGTCGAGGTCGACCTTCCGCTCACCGACGTCGGCATTTCCACCTACTACGTCATCGCTCCCGCCGAGGCGTCGAGCAACCTCGCCCGCTTCGACGGCATCCGCTACGGCCACCGCGCGGCGCTCGAGCCGGGCGAGGGCCTCGCCGAGCTCTACGCGAAGAGTCGCGCCGAGGGGTTCGGGCCGGAAGTCAAGCGGCGCATCCTCATCGGCACCTACGTCCTCTCGAGCGGCTACCACGACGCGTACTACCAGCGGGCCCTGCAGGTGCGGCGGCTCATCTCGGACGAGTTCGCCCGGGCGTTCGAGCGGTGCGACGTGCTGCTCGGGCCGACCACCGCAAGCCCGGCGTTCCCCCTCGGCGGCAAGACCGACCCGCTTTCGATGTACCTCTGCGACGTCTACACGGTGAACACGAACATCGCGGGAATCTGCGGGATCTCGATCCCCGGCGGCTTCGCCAGGGTCGAAGGGAAGCACCTGCCGATCGGGCTGCAGCTGCAGGCCAAGGCCTTCGACGAGGGCCGGCTGCTGCGGGCGGCCCGGATGCTGGAAGCCCGGCTGGGGGTGGCCCCGGTCGCCCCGGCGGGAAAAGCAAACTTCCCGCTCGGGCCGGGTTGAATCGGCGGCCCGGTTCGGGGACGCTGCGGTCTCTGCTGGATTGGCCCTCGGCGGGTTGGTCCAGCGGCAAGCAGGAGAAAGACATGTCCCAAACGCAGAGTCACCGTCGTGCCCTCGCCCTCGGAGCGGGCCTCGTCGCCTGTTCGCTTTCGCCCGTCACGCTGGGCACAGTGAGCGAGTACACGACCTACGCGTCGTGGACCGGCATCCCGGGCAGTTCGATCATCGGGGTCGAGACGTTCAACGGCTTCTCGTACGGCTTCCAAGCGAGCGGGGTCGGCGGCACCGCCGGCAGCGTCGGCTGGAGCGCCGCGGCGACGGGCGGATTTTTCTTCGGCAATGTCGCGAGTTCGCGGGTGCTGTCGACGAACAACGGCAACAGTACCATCACCCTGTCGTTCCTCGCCGTCGGCGGCGTGAGCGGTGTCGCCGGGAGCTTCTTCGCGACGGACATCAACTTCAACTTCCTTGCCGGCGACATCTCGATCCTAGTGACCCTGAACGATTCGAGCACCCAGTCGTTCACCCGGACGATGGCGAGCGCGAGCGACTTCTGGGGCTTCCACACGACCGTCTCGGGCATCGCATCGATCGAAATCTCGACCACCGGCAGTTTCGGGGCGACCCCGTACGCGACGGTCGAGAACCTGACCTTCATGGCGGGCGGGAGCGGACCGGCGATTCCGCTGCCCGGCGCGGCGGGGCTGGCGGCGGCGGGCCTGCTGGGCCTGTCGCGTCGCCGGCGGCGGTGAGAAGCCGGGATTTCCCGATCAATCGTGCTTGAAGCCGGGCTTCGCGCCGAGGGTGCGGAGCTGCTTCGCGAACGCCTCGACGAGGGCCTCGGCGTCGGCGGTCCGCTCGCCGACCACGCCGATCTCGGCCGCGGCCGGGCCGACTTCGCCGGGCGGGGCCGCGGGGTCGCGGACGACGACGAGAAAGCCGCGCTCGTCGCGGAGGGTCTTCACCTCGAACACCCACCGCTCGCGGCCGTCGGCGAGGTCGCCGACGAGCGAGGCGGGCGGCTTGGCGAGGAAGGAGGAATCCCAGTCCGGCTCGCCCGGCTGGGCCGCGTTCACGACGGCCATCTCGACCTTCGCGGCGGCGGCGGCGGCGGCATCGGGAACGTCGCTCCAGCGGACACCCCGCGGGGCCGGGAACGGGAACTCGGGGTGGGGATCGGCGGTGGCGCCGCGGATGATCGCGACGGCCTCCGCACGCTCCGGGGCGTCTAGGACGACGCGGTTCCAGGCATCGCCCGGAGCGAGCACCTCGTTGGTCGAAGCGGGATCGGGGCGGCTGCAGGCCGAGGCGGTGATCGCAAGCAGGAGGCAGGCGGCGGCCCGAAGCATCACGGAACCATCGTCGAAGGAGATTGGCCTGTCCAATTCGAAGCTCAACTCGAACCCAGGCCCCACCGCGGGAGCTCGGACCGAAATCTCGCTGCTTCCACCGTTTGGTGGCCCAGCGGACTGGGAACCACACGGAACCACTCGCAAGTCCGGTAACACGAAGATTTGGACAGGCTAAATCGAAGTCCGGTTGATCAAGAAGTCCGGTAACCAGGAGTTTTGGACAGGCCAACTGTGTGGCCATCCAGCCCGGCCTCGCAGGCCACGCCCGAGAACCGCTTTCGCCCATTCCGCACCAATCCACCTCCCCTTGGGCGATAGAGTCTCCCTTCCCCCCTTCCCGACATGCGTCGCGAAGACACTGGCCCTCGGTTGACCCCAGACCCCTCGAACGAGGAGCCGGTGGTCTCCCCCGACAACGGTCCCGACCGGAAGTCCCGCCGAAACGTTCGAAACGCCGTCCTCGTCGCCCTGCTGTTCGCCCTCGGCTTCGCCGGCGTCCTCACTTGGGGTCGCTCGCTTCCCCGCCACTTCCCGGGCCAGGTCGCGACCCGGCCGGTGGTCAATCTCAACGACTATGAGATCGAGAACCGTGCCGCGACCAGCGAGAAACGCGAGCAGGCCCGAAAGGTCGCCCCCCGGTACTACCTCGCCAACGCCGCGTACCTCTCGTCGCTGAAGGCGGCCCTCGACGGGTTGCCGGTGGCGACGTTCGAGAAGACCGATCTCGAATCGATCGACCTCAAGCTGGTGCACAGGTTCGACCTGACCGACGAGGCGCTCGACGAACTCCAGCCGTTCGGCGGCCCCAAGACCGCGTCGGCGACGTGGCGGGAATGGACCGACCGGTTCATCGGGCTGCTCTGGGCCGAGGAACCGATCATCGCCAGCCAGGAGTATCAGGTCTTCGCCACGACGCTGAACCGCCTGGTACTGCCGCCGGTTCCCGCCGAGGACCCGGCCGCGGTCGCCGCTGCGGTCGCCGCCGGTGACGGCGTGAGCCCGGAAGCCGCGGTCGAGGCGGGAGGCGGAACCCGAGACCGACCTGCCACGCCGCCGTCGTTCGAACCGCAGCCGGTGCGGGTCGACCTGGCCCTGGAACTGCCGCCCGCCACCGGTCCGGTTCAGGCCGACTTCCGCCGCTCGATCAGGCGATTGGCGATGGAGGCCGGGTTTCCCGACGCACTCTCCGATTCGATCGCCGGTGCGGTGGCAAACGACCCGCAGGCGACCGTCTCTTTCGACGAGACCCGCACGATCAAGGCTGCGGAACGCGCCGCCGCCGCGGTGCGACCCGTGCTCGAGCTCCATCCCCGCGGCGAGGTGATCGCGACTCCGGGCGAGATCCTCTCGACCGAACAGATCGAGCGGATCGACTTCGCCGACCGGATCGACGGCGAGGCCCGCTCCGGCTGGTCGCGGCTGACCGACGCCTTGGGGGCGTTCGGCCTCGCGGCGACCGGAATCGGCCTGCTCTTCGCCTACGCCCTCGGGTTCGTGCCGCAGCTGGCGGAGCGACCGCAGCGGCTCGCGAGCCTCCTCGGCCTCATGCTGGCGACCGCGGCCGCCAGCTTCTGGATCTCGAGCCGCTACCCGGTGGTGATGCCGCTGGCCCTCCAGGCCGCGCCGCTGCTCGTGGCCCTCATCGCCGTCCTCGCCTACGACCGTCGGCTCGCCATCTTCGCCGCGGGAATCCAGTGCCTCCTGCTGGTCACCGGGCTCGGGCTCGATGCCGCCTGGACGATCGCGAGCTTCCTCGCCTGCGGCGTCCTCGCGGTCCGGCTGAACGAGATCCGTCAGCGAGCCGCCCTCGTCGGCGCGACCACCCTCGCGGCGATCGCCGCGGCCGTCGGCTTCCTCGCCGCCGGCGCGATCGAGACGCCGCTGCCCGGTCCGGGAATCGATCAGGTCCTGCGCGGCGCGTTCCTGGCGGTGGTGGCCTGCTACGGCGTGAGTTTCCTCGTGCTCGGCATCCTTCCGACGATCGAGCGGCTCTTCGGCATCACCACCGCCCTCACCCTCGCCGAGCTGCGGGATCCGCGCGAACCCCTGCTGCGTCTCCTCCAGCAACGGGCCCCCGGCACCTACACCCACTCGCTGCAGGTCGCGAGCCTCGCCGAGGCCGCCGCCGAGTCGATCGGGGCCGACGGGCTCCTCGCCTACGCCGGCGCCCTCTACCATGACGTCGGCAAGACTCGGAAGCCCGAGTACTTCGTCGAGAACCAGCAGGGCGAGGCAAGCCGGCACGAGTCGCT
>JBEIUL010000012.1:0-15639 GCA_040374395.1 Phycisphaeraceae bacterium | reverse complement strand
GGGCCTCGACCTCGGCGGGCCGGGCAAAGACCACGATCGTCGCGACGGCGATGCCCGCCCCGACGGCGGGGAAGGTCCACCGCGAGCGGCGCGAGGCCGGCGCGGGAACCGCGGTCGTGCGGGGCGTCTCATCCACCATGGCCGTCGTCTCCTTCCGTGGCGGGCGCGTCGGCCCCCAGCGTGACCCGCAGGTCCTCGCGGACCTCGAAACTGACGCGGAACTCGCGGGCGGAGGTTCCACGCACCAGGCGATGCCGGGCCGACTCGAGGCTCACGCTCGCGACGAGCGGGCTCTCCTCGAGACGGCGGACGATCTCGGCGACGGTGGCGTCGTCGGGCGCGAAGCCGGCGATCACGCCGCGCACCGTGCCCTTCGGCGGGGTCGCGGCGGCGGCGCCCTTGAGCGCCTTCGTGCGGGTCTCCGTCGGACGCAGATACGAGGCATCGACCTCGAGGGTTTCGGCGGTCACGCCCTTCGGCAGGCTGGAGAGCAGCGTGGCGACCACGCCCGAGACCGGGACCGGCGAGGTGGCCGACCGCGAGGCGGTGATCCGCTCGGCAATTCCCGCGATTTCCGTGTCGAGCCGGTCGATGGCGCGAAGCAGCGAGACGGCCTCGGCGGCCGACCGCAGCGCGGTCGCGTGCCGGCGGGCCGCGGCGGCGCGGTCGAGCTCGGCGAGGCCGGCGAGGCCCACGCCGACGAGGCCGAGGATCGCCCCGAGGGCGAGCGAGCGGCGGCGGCGCGACGACTCGGCGAGCCGGTCGCGGATCGACTCGGGGACGAGGTCGCACCGGCTCTCGCCCGCGGCGAGGGCCGAGGGCGAGGGCTCGGGGTTCCCGGCGGGTTCGCGGTTCACGCGGCCTCCTTGCGGGCGACGCCCGGGCGGGCCGGCCGCGTCGCGGCGCCGTACGCGATGCACCAGGCGACGTGCCCCCGCTCGTCGTGCACCTGCCGGTTGCACGCGTCGAAGAGGCGACGGAGGCCCGCGTCGGGATCGTCGTTGGTCACGGGAAGCCGCGTCACCTCGGCGATCGAGGCGTCGAGGCCGGGCTCGAGGGCGTCCTCGCCGCAGAGGCGCACTTCCGCCGCGGCGGGGCCGCGGAACGTCACGCCGTAGTAGCGGAGGCAGCGGGCGACCTCGTGGGCAAGGTCGGTCCGCAGTCCGCGGGTCGCGTCGGCGGCCGCGGCGTGGGCCTCGGGATCGACCGGATGCGCGTCGACGCGGCCGGACAGCGCCGCCCCCGCCGTCGTGATGCGGTCGCGCCGCAGCGACGCGGCCTCGTCGGGACCGATGCCGAGGCTGCGGGCGATCGCCGCCTCGAACGCGTCGCCGCCGATCGCGACGCCGCGGGCGAAGGCGATGCGGGAACCCTGCAGGACGAGGATGGTCGCGCCGTCGGCGTCGATCTCGACCGCGGCGCGGATCTTCCCGCGGTCGCTCTCGCGACGGCAGGTCCGGCTGCACGCGCGGGCCGCGGCGACGAACGACGGCTCGGCGGCCTCGGGCCGCAGGCCGGCGTCGACGAGCGGATCCAGCAGCGCCTCGACGCCGGGACGGTCGCCGCACACCGCGAGCACCTCGTCGCGACCCTCGGTCACGAGCCCGGTGCGGAGGAAATCGGCCTGGGCCCGCTCGCGATCGACGCCGAAGCGCTCGGGCGCCTCCCAGCGGATCGCGGCCCGCAGGTCCTCGTCGCCGAGGGCGGGCATCCGCATCGCCTGCACCGCGACCATGCTGCGCGGCAGCGACACCACGCAGCGACGTCCGCGGAACGGGCCGTCCTCGACGAGCTGGCGAGCCGTCGCCGCGATGCCCGCGGGATCGAGCCCCTCGATCGGCGCGACCGCCGCCGAGAGGCCGTCGTCAAGGCGGTCGCCGCGGACCTGCAGCACCCGCACGATGCGCTTCGAGATCGCGATGCCGATCGGCGGGGTTCCGAGACCGGCGAACGAGGCGGCGTACGACGTGATGGTGGCGAGTGGTCGATTCATGGTGGAAGCCGCGGAATCCGCGACCTCGTCGCATCGACCGCTTCGCCCCCCCACTTCAACGACCTTCCCGGACGGGCGGAACATGCGCTCCGGCGATTCCCGCCGGTCCGATCACTTCCGGACGATCGTGACCTTGCCGGTGACCGGCGCGACGCGCACGAGGTACGCGGACGTGCGGCCCTCGATGACCACCTGCCCGCCGGTGCCCGGCTGCAGGTTGGGCGTGACCGTCCCCCCGAGCTCGTCGAAGGTGATGAAGGCTCGCCCGCCGTCGAGATCGGCCTCCCCCACCCGCGCCCCGGCGAAGCGGCCGTCGTCGGCGACGACGAACCGCTGCTCGCCCGAGCCGGACAGCGGATCGCTCACGTACCGCGCGGTCGACGCCGCATGCGGCAGCCCGAGCTCGGTCTCGTCGAGCCGGAGGATGCACCAGCCGAGCAGCTCGCCGGTGTCGGGATCCTCGAGGAAATGGACGCGGCGGAACTCCTGGTTCGCGAGGGCGTCCATCTGGGCGAAGGTCAGGTCGGCGACGAGCTTGCGCACCAGGGCCTGCGTGTCGAAGTCGCCGCGATCGCCAAGCCGCGGGGCGACCAGCGCGCCCGCGACGCCGAGCACCGCGATGACGATGATCAGCTCGACCAGCGTGTAGCCGCGCCGGGCCCGGGCGAGGATGTCGCGGGACCCGCGGATCACGGGACCATCGCCGCCTTCAGCTTGCCGTAGTCGATGTCGAGCCTCACTCGATCCCACTTGATGTCGTCGAGGTTCGAGATCGAGACCGAGACCTTCCCGCTGGCGACGTACGCCTCGAGCCGGTTCAGGTCGGCGCGGAGCGCACGGATCTCGTTGATCATGGTCAGCCGCTGCAGGCCCGCGTTCGGGATGCCGCCCGCCGAGGGGTCATCGGTCTGGGCGGCCATGCCGGGCCGGCCCGACTGCCGCGAGATCGACGACGGGTCGACCACGGTCTGGGCCCCCGCCGTACGGTCGATCGGCGAGCCGGCCGCGAGCGACCAGAGCACGGCCCCGGTCAGCAGGGTGTTGGCGGCGAGCAGGATCTCGAGGGAACGGCGGCGGGGTCGGCTCATGGCGTGGCTCCAGGTCGTGCGGATGTTTCCTGCATCGGACGTCGCGGGCCTCGGGTCCAGCCGCGACGCGCGGAACGTGAAAGAGCGACCGCCGCGGGGTTCCGCGGCGGTCGCCGGATTTCAGGCCGATCCTCGGTCGATCGCGTGATTCACCACGCCTCGACGTCGGTCACGTACGCGGTCAGGTCGGCGTAGCCCTCGGGGAAGGTGGTGCCGACGTAGGTCAGGCTGAGGAAGCCGGTGCTGTCGTCCCACACCCACTGGAAGCCAGTCGGCAGCACGGGGGTGCTGATGAGGTACGGGTTCTCGCCGTTCGGCGGGGTGAAGAGGTCGGCGAACCAGGCCTTGACGGCGGTCGGGTCGGTGCTGTTGGTGAGCGCCCCGTTGGTGATGGTGGGGTTCTCGCCGGTGTTCTTGACGCGGAAGAGCTCGATCTGGCTGCGGACCGACTGCAGCTGGCTCTTGGCGCTGCTCATCGAGGCCTCCTGCGAGGCGCTCGTGAACTGCGGGATGACGATGGCGGCGAGGATGCCGAGGATCACGACGACGATCAGGATTTCGATCAGCGTGAATCCACGCTTGGTGTTCCGGCCGCGGACGCGAGACGCGAGGTTCATGCCCTGTTCCTTCTGGCGTGTGGGAAGTCGGCGGCGTCCCGCGGTGCGGGCACGGAACCGGATCCCCGGGTGCGCGACGGATCCACGTCGGATCCGCCCAATGCCGGACACGGCCTCTCGGCCATGACGGGCCTCGTCCGGCTGCCGGCGGTTCCGGCGGGCGGGACGAGGAGACCATCGGAAGCGATCCCGGGCGAGTTGAGCGTTTCGTTCGGGTTTTGGCGGGAATCCGGCCGCACGACCGGCACGACCGGCTCAGCCGGCGACGGCCCGGTCGATCCGGACCCGCATCTGCCACCGCCGATCGAGGCCGTCGCAGGTCTCGACGGTCCCGAAGGCGGCCTGCCGCCCCGGGCGGCCGAAGCCGAGGGTCACGGTGGCCCCGACCGGAAGCGGTCCGGACGCGAGCCCCGAGAGCACCTCGCCCCGATCCTCGCGGACGAAGCGAAGCCCCGAGAACTCGACGATGCGGCCGAACTCGTCGCCGCTCGTCGCGAACGCCGTCGCGCGATCCAGCGGCTCGCGACGGTCCCCGGCTGTACGCTCGCTGTTCATCGTGCCTCCCCCGCGTCGCCTCGAGACGACGGGAGCAAGACTACGAACGACGATGGACCGATACCATGGGGAAAGTGCCCCCTCCGACCTCCCCGCCGCTCTCCCTGCTCCACGCGTTCCATCCGCCCGGGAACCTCGCGGCCAAGGTCTCGGTCGCATCGCCCGAGGGAACCGAGTCGTTCGGGAAGGTCCTGCGCGGCGAGCCGAGCGAGCCGGCCGCGTTCGCCGAACTGGTGGCGCAGGGACAGCTGCTCGATTCGGGCGGTCCGGGCGCGTGGGCCTATCGCATCGTGAGCGAGGGCCGGCATTCGCTCGGACTCGTCGCGGCCGTCGACCGGGGTGGCGGCGGTTCGCCCTCGCGGCTCGCGGCCGCGTGCGGCATCGAGCCCGCGATCGCCACGCTGCGGGCCGGCATGTCGCCCGACCTGCTCGAGCTGGTGCGGGCCGCCACCACCGAACGCCCGCTCTTCCATTTCAAGGCGGCGGACGGCCTGACCCACACCGGCTGGACGATCGCCGCCCGCGAGGCGGTTTCCGCGGAACTCTCGAACCTCGTCGCCGAAATCGACGAATCGATGACGGGAGGCCTGCCCGGACGGCTCCCCGATCGACTGATCGGACGGATCATCCTTCCCGACACCCCGGCCTTCGCCCCGCGGCTCGGACTCTTCGTGCGCAAGCTCGAGGGGCACGCCGCGGGCGGGCCGTGACGGAGCCCACCGCATGCGCGTCCTCGTCGCCGATCGATTCGACCACGCCACGCTCGAGAGCCTGAAGGCCGCCGGCTGCGAGATCGAGATGCGGCCGGAACTCGCCCAGGACGGGTTGCGGTCCGCGCTCGCCGAGCTGCGGCCCGAAGCGCTCGTCGTCCGCGGCCTGCGGGTCGACGCCGACGCCCTCGCGGCGAGCGACCGACTCGCCCTCGTGGTGCGGGCCGGGGCCAACGCCGAGACGGTCGACGTCGACGCCGCGAGCCGCCGGGGCATCGCCGTCGCGACCACGCCGGGGCGCAACGCGGCGGCGGTCGCCGAGCTCGCGTTCGCGCTCATGCTCTCGCTCGACCGCCGCATCCCCGACCAGGTCGCGGACCTGCGGAAAGGCACGTGGAACCGCGGCGCCTACGCCCGATCGCCGGGCCTGCACGGCCGGACGCTCGGCATCATCGGGCTCGGCCCGGTCGGCCGCGAGATGGCGGGCCGCGCGAAGGCCTTCGGCATGCGGGTCGTCGCGTGGGGCCTCGAACTCACGCAAGGCGAGTGCGACGCGCTCGGCGTCGACCACGTCGAGAGCCTCGTGAACCTCGCACGGCTCTCCGACGTCGTGACCGTCCACGCCCCCGCCGTTCCCGAGTCGGACGGCCTCGTCGGCGAGCGGTTCCTGAACGCGATGCGGACCGGGGCGATCCTCGTGAACACCAGCCGCGCGAGCGTCGTCGACGAGCGGGCCCTCGCGAAGGCGATCGCCGAGCGCGGGCTGCGGGTCGGTCTTGACGTCTGGAGCGACGAGCCCGCGGGCCGGACCGGCGAGTTCCGCAACCCGCTCGCCGCAGACCCGAAGGTCTACGGCACGTTCCACGTCGGGGCCGCGACCGAGCAGGCCCACCAGGCGACCGCGGCCGAGGCGGCGCGGATCGTGCGGGAATGGGCGGTCTCGGGCGAGGTGCCGGGCTGCCTGAACCTCGCGGCGGTGACGCCCGCGACCGCGGTGCTCGTCGTGCGGCACCTCAACCGCCCAGGCGTGCTCGCCCACGTCTTCGAGGCGGTCGGCTCGGCGGGCATCAACGTCGAGGAGATGAACCACGTCGTCTACGACGGCCACGAGGCCGCGAAGGCGACGATCCACCTGTCGCGGCCGCCGACCGAGGAGATCATCGCGGCGATCCGGAAGAACCCGAACGTGCTCGGCACCTCGCTCTCGCTCATCCGCAGGCCCGCGCCCGTCGCGGCGGGTTCGCCGTGAACGCGACGCCCGGCGAGCTCTCGCCCCGCGCCGACAACTTCGCGGCCGGCCCCGCGGCGCTGCCCGAGGAGGTGCTGCTTGCGGTGCGCGACGAGCTCTGGTCGTTCGCGGGCACCGGCGTCGGGATCCTCGAGTACGGCCACCGCACCGAGCTCTTCGCCCGCACGCTGTCCGAGGCCCGCGACGCCGCGCGGCGGCTGCTCGGGCTGGGCGACGAGTTCGAGGTGCTGTTCCTGCCGGGCGGCGCGACGCTGCACTTCGCGATGGTGCCGATGAACTTCCTCGCGAAGGATACGGTCGCCGATCACCTGCTGACCGGGACGTGGCCGCGCAAGTGCCTCGCGGAAGCGAAGAAGGTCGGCGCGACCGCGGTCGCCTTCGACGGCGCCGCGACCGGCTTCGACCACGTGCCCGAGGCGGCCGAGATCCGTCCCGCGGCGGGCGCGGCGTACCTCCACTACTGCTCGAACAACACCGTCGAGGGCACGCAGTTCGCGGCGCCGCCCGCCTCGGACGCGCCGCTCGTCTGCGACATGACCGGCGACCTGTTCACGCGGCGGTTCCCGCACGAGCGGCATGCGCTGAGCTACGCCGCGGCGCAGAAGAACCTCGGCCCGAGCGGCGCGGTGCTGGCGATCGCCCGTAAGGAGTTTCTCGCCCGCGCGAACCCCGACCTTCCCACGATGCTCTCGTACGCCGAGCACGCCAGGGCCGGCTCGGTGCTCAACACGCCGAACGTATTCGCGGTGCACGTCATGGGCCACATGTTCCGCTGGATCGAGCGGAACGGCGGGCTGGCCGGCATGGAGCGCCGGAACCGCGACAAGGCGAGCATGGTGTACGGGCTGATCGACGCGCGGCCGGAACTCTTCCGGAGCGAGGTGCGGCGAGACTCGCGCTCGATGGTGAGCGTGCCGTTCCGGCTGCCGACGCCCGAACTCGAGCGTGCGCTGCTGTCGGCGGCCGAGGCGGCGGGGTTCCGCGGGCTCGCGGGGCACCACTCGATCGGCGGCGTGCGCATCTCGCTGCACGACGCGGTGAGCGTCGAGGCGACGGCGCGGCTCGTCGAGTTTCTCGAGGGGTTCGCAAGGCGGCAGTGAGCCCCGGCGGCTTCACCAGTCCACGCGGTTCACGAAGCATCCGACGCAGCTCACGCCCCACGCGACGAACGCCAGGGCCGTGATGGCCAGCCCGACCAGCGGCGGCACGATCCATCGCCAGATCGCGTCACGCGGCGTCGCGACACCGTCCTCGACTCGGATGCGGTGCAGCATCGAGATCCGCAGGAACGAGCGGATCGTCGAGTGGACGAAGGTGGACGCGAGCATCGCCATCGCGGTCCAGAGCGCGACCGAGATCCAGAAACCCTCGGAGTCACGATCGACCACCCGGATCGCCGCGAACACGAGCACCGCGAGCCCGATCCCGAGCGGCAGGAAATGCCACGCGACGCCGCGCCACCCGGGTTCCGCGACCCGCTCGACCCAATCCCAGCGCGACTCGCGGTCGAAGGTCGTTCCGCACTCAGGGCACGCCCCGCGCTCGGGCAGTCCGACCAGGGTGTGGAAGCACCGAACGCACCGGGGCGGATGAAACCGCACGGGCGGCACCTCCCCCGGCCGCGACTCCTCGCTCAATCCCACGGCAGCCTCGTCGCGAGCGCGGCCTTCCCCATCGGCAGGTCGACCCGCTCGCGGGTCAGCGAGTACGCGTTCCCTCCCATCCGCCCGACCGCCGCGAGGCGATCGGCGTCGACGTGCATCCGCTCGTTCACGAGATCGTCGCGGACGTGCAGGAACTTCACGCGACCGACCACGAGGTTCCCGCCGTTCGGCACGCCGGGAGCGAACCGCATCAGGTTGATCGTCTCGCACTCGAAGGAGATCGGGCTCTCGGCGACCCATGGCGCCGCGATCGTGGTCGACGCCGCCGGCGTCAGGCCCGAGAGCGCGAACTCGCTCTCGCCGGGCGGAAGACCCTCGGCGGCGGCGACGACTCGCTTCAGGATCGCCTCGGTCGCGATGCTCACCGTGAAGCAGCCGGTGCCCCCTTCCCACGTCGGCTTCGCGTTGCGGAGCGAGTCCTTCTCCTCGCCCCCCGGTCCGGTGACCGGGGCGAACCCGAGCACCATCGGCTCGCTCGAGAACGCGTTGAAGAAGCTGAACGGGGCGAGGTTCGGCCGGCCGTCGCGATCGACCGTGCCCACCACCGCGATCGGCCGCGGCACCACGCTGCCGATCAGCAGGTTGTACCGAAGCCGGACGGGCAGTTCCTCGGGAGAAAGGCTCGGCATCGCGGCGGTTGATGGTAACGCTTGCGGATAGCATTCCCGCTCGCCGATCGCGTCGATCGCCCCAGTCCCGGAGTTCCAGAGATGAGCCGAATGCGCACCGCGTCCGCCCTTCCCCTCTGCATCTACCTCGCCCTCCTCGGTCCCTCGCCGGTCCTGGCGGGTCAGGCCGGCCAATCGGGACAGGTGCCGAACTCGCCCGGCGTCGCGACGCCCGCGACGATGGGCGACGGCAAGTACACCGAAGCGCAGCTCGAGCAGCTGCTCGGCCCAATCGCGCTCTACCCCGACACGCTGCTGGCGAACGTGCTCACCGCCGCGATGTACGGCACCGAGATCGCCGCCGCGAACGCCTTCATGACCGCGAATCCGAAGGCGACCGAGGCGCAGATCGACGCCCAGCCCTGGGAGCATCCGGTCAAGGGCCTCTGCAAGGTCCCCGCGGTGCTCAAGAACATGGCCCAGTACCCCGACTGGACCGCCGCCCTCGGCGCCGCGTACCTCGCCGAGCCGAAGGAAGTGATGAAGGTCGCCCAGCAGCTGCGGCAGAAGGCGCAGCTGAACGGCGCCCTCCAGTCGACGCAGCAGCAGCAGGTCATCGTGACGCCGCCCTCGGGCACGGACACCGCCTCGACGATCCAGATCGTCTCGACGAATCCGCAGGTGATCTACGTCCCGTCATACGCCCCGGCGGTCGTCTACGCCCCCTACTACGATCCGATCAACCCGGCCCTCACCTTCGGTGCGGGCATGTTCGTCGGTGCCGCGTTCACCATGGGCTGCTTCTGGGCCGCGGGCTGGTGCGGCTGGCACGGCTATCCGTACACGCCGTCGTGGAACAACGTCCACATCAACAACTTCAACTTCAACAACACCAACATCCACAACCAGTGGAACAACCTCAAGAACGACGCCCGCTCGGGTGACTTCAACAACGCGGGCAGCGACCTTCGGAACGACGCGAACCGGCTCGGATCGGACAATCGGGTCGGCCAGGAAGGCAACGCGTATCGCGCGAACGCCGACAAGACCGGGCTCGGCAGCGGTGCGGCCCGCATGCCCGACATGAGCCAGATGCCCCGCGGCGGGCTCGGAAGCCTCGGCGACGGGGCCGGGCGCGGATTCGACGGCGATCGCGGGTTCGGCGGCGACAGCCGCGGCTTCGACGGGAACCGTGACTGGGGCGCGAACGACCGGAACTCGGGCCACGACTGGGGCGGGCTCGGCGGCGATCGCGGCAGCTCGTGGGCGAGCCAGCGCGGCTCCGGCAGCCTCTACGGCGGGCGCGGCGGCGGCGCCGGCGGCGGATTCCACTCCTCGGGCGGCGGGGGCCGCGGATTCGGCGGCGGCGGATTCGGACGGCGTTGATCGAGCGAGAAAGGATGACCACGATGCGAAACACCACCATGAACACCTTCGCCACCGTCCTGTCCGCCCGCGTGCTTCCCCTCGGGCTCTCGTTCGGGCTCATCGTCGCGGCCGCCTCCACCCTGCCCGGATGCCGCGCGGCCCGCATCGCGTCGGCCCGCCAGGCACTCAAGCAGGCCACGGGTGAGCCGAGCGGCATCGCCGAGGTCAAGCAACTCGAGTACGCCTCGCCCGAGGCATCGCTCGCCGCCCTCCGCTCGGCCGCCGAGACGATGGACCCGGTGCTGCTCATCGAGGCGCTCGGGCCGAACTGGCGCGGCCTGCTGTCGGGTGATCCCGCCGAGCGCGACCGGCAGCGCCGCGCGTTCCTCGCCCGGCTTGACGGAAGCACGTTCGAGACGGTCGACGGCGGCGCGGTGCTGATGGTCGGCCGGACCGACGATCCCGATCGCTTCCCCTTCGCGGTTCCGCTGCGGAAGCACCCGGGCGGCTGGCAGTGGGATACCGACGCGGGCATCATCGAGGTGCAGGTCCGCCGCATCGGCCGCAACGAGCTCGATACCATCGAGTCGCTCCGCACGATCGCCGTCGCGCAGCTGGCCTTCCGCGACCGCGACGTCGACGGCGACGGGCAGCCGAACTTCGCCGCCTCGCTGATGGGAAGCGAGACCCGCAAGGACGCCCTGCACCGCCCGATCGGCCCCGTCGAGACCGCACTCATCGGCCCCGCCCTCGCGTCGGCCGACGCGACCGACGGCCGCGCCGGCGCGACGCCGTTCCACGGCTATCTCTTCGCGATGCTCCCGATGCAGGGGGCGGGCGCGGCGGGCGGCGCGAAGGACTTCCGCGACGCGTCGCGGCGCTACATGGGCGGTTTCGCGGTCCTCGCCACTCCGGCCGAGTACCGCGTGAGCGGCGTGACGTGCTTCCTGATGGGGCCCGACGGAACCGTCTACGAGAAGGACCTCGGCGACGACACCGCGACGGCCACCGCGAAGATCACCTCGTTCGACCCGACCGGCTGGGCGAAAGTTCAGTGAGGGTTCGAGTGAGCGTCGCCTGATCGGGAACCGCGGCCGGCGACGAGTTCGGCGAGCAGGGCCTCGCAGGCGCGGTCGATGAGCCGGTACATGTGCAGGAAGCCGTCCGGCCCGCCGTGGTAGGGGTCGGGCACGTCCTCGCCGCCCCGCTCGGGATGCCACTCGAGCAGCAGCCGCACCCGCGACGGGTCGGCGCCGGCCGCGAGCAGGTTGTCGCGGTTGTCGCGGTCCATCGCCACGACGAGATCGAAGCGGTCGAAGTCGGACGGCCGCACTTGCCGCGCCGTCCCGACCGGCGCGATGCCATGGTCGCCCAGCACCCGCTGCGTGCGGGGATCGGGCGCCTCGCCCGCGTGCCAGCCGCCGGTGCCGGCCGAGTCGACTTCGATCGAGATCCCCACCGCGGCCATGCGATGACGAAAGATCGCCTCGGCCGCCGGACTGCGGCAGATGTTCCCCATGCAGACGAAGAGCACCCGCGGAGACCGTCCGCTCACGGCAGGGTCCACGACTGGAGCGTCAGCACCACGATCGAATGGCCGGCCATCGGGAACGAGTCGGCCGCCGTCCACTCGGCACGGTCGCCGAGGCCGCCGGTGTCGAACACGAGCCACCAGCTGGCGTTGTCGGTGCGCGGCGCCGGCAGGCGGAAGTCAACGCGGGCCGGGCCGGGGTTGAAGATCGCGAGCACGGTGTCGCCGTGCACGGGCCGCCCCTGGTCGTCGCGGAGGGCCGCGCCCTCGCCCCAGAGCACCATGCCGAACGCACGGCTCGTGTCGTCGGACCATTCGCCGTCCTTGAGTTCGCTGCCGGTCGGCGAGACCCAGTAGACGTCCTTGATGTTGCCGGTCTCGGCGAGCGGTCCCCGCAGGAAGTCACGCCGCTGCAGCGTCGGCTGGGCCCGGCGGAACGCGACCGCGCGGCGGCAGAACTCGAGGAACTTCCGGTCGCGCTCGGAGAGCCGCCACTCCATCCACGAGAGCGGGTTGTCCTGGCAGTAGGCGTTGTTGTTGCCCTGCTGCGTGCGGCCGAACTCGTCGCCGTGCGACCACATCGGGACGCCCTGGGCGAGGAACATCGCCAGCACGAGGTTCTTCCGCTGCCGGTCGCGGAGCTCGATGATCGCGGGCTCGTCGCTCGGCCCCTCGACGCCGCAGTTCCACGAGAGGTTGTCGTCGAGCCCGTCGCGGTTGTGCTCGCCGTTCAGCTCGTTGTGCTTGCGGTCGTAGGCGACGAGGTCCGACAGCGTGAAGCCGTCGTGGCAGGTCACGAAGTTCACGCTGCTGTACGGCCGGCGGCCGCTCGGGCCGTAGAGGTCGCTCGAGCCGGCGAGCCGCGTGGCGAGCTCGGCCTTGAGGCCCGCGTCGCCGCGGAGCCCGCGCCGCACCGAATCGCGGTAGCGGCCGTTCCACTCGACCCAGCCCACCGGGAAGTTGCCGACCTGGTAGCCGCCGTCGCCGACGTCCCACGGCTCGGCGATGAGCTTCACCCGCGAGAGGACCGGATCCTGCGCGAGGATGTCGAAGAACGCCGAGAGCCGGTCGACCGCGAGCAGCTCGCGGGCGAGGGCGCTCGCGAGGTCGAAGCGGAACCCGTCGACGTGCATCTCCTGCACCCAGTAGCGGAGGCTGTCCATCACCAGCTGGATGGTGCGGGGATGCCGCATGTTCAGCGTGTTCCCGCAGCCGGTGAAGTCCTCGTAGCGGCGCGGGTCGCCGGGCTGCAGGCGGTAGTAGGTCTCGTTGTCGATGCCGCGCAGCGACAGCGTCGGCCCGAGCTCGTTGCCCTCGGCGGTGTGGTTGTACACGACGTCGAGGATGACCTCGATGCCCTCGCGGTGCAGCACCCGCACCATCGACTTGAATTCGCGCAGCAGCCCGAGCGGGTTCACCAGCCCGCCGTACCGCGGGTCGGGGGCGAAGAACGAGAGCGTGTTGTAGCCCCAGTAGTTCGTGAGGCCGCGCTCGTGCAGGTGCCGCTCGGTGAAGTGGCAATGCACCGGCATGAGCTCGATCGCGGTGACGCCGAGGCCCTTGAGGTGCGAGATGATCGGGTCCGAGCAGATCGCCCGGTACGTGCCCCGCCACTCGTGCGGGATCTCGGGGTGCTGCATGGTGAGGCCGCGGACGTGGGCCTCGTAGATGACCGAGCGGTGCCACGGGACATCCGGCGGCCGGTCGTCGCCCCACGCGAAGCCGGTGTCGGCGACCATCGCGAGCGGGGCGATCGCCGCGTTGTCGCGGGGGTCGAACGAGAGGTCGGCGGCCGGGTCGCCGATGCGGTAGCCGTGCAGCTCGTCGCTCCAGCTCGGCAGTCGGCCGACGAGCTTCGCGTACGGGTCGAGCAGGATCTTGTTCGGGTTGAAGCGGCTGCCGCGGGCCGGGGCGTACTCGCCGTGCACGCGGAAGCCGTAGAGCTGGCCCGGTCCGATGAACGGCAGGTAGCCGTGCCAGATCTGGTCGGTCCGCTCGGGCAGCTCGATGCGGACGGATTCCTTCCGGTCGTTCGGCGAGCGGAAGAGACAGAGCTCGACCTTCGTCGCCCGCTCGGAGAAGAGGGCGAAGTTGGTGCCCGCCCCGTCCCAGGTGGCGCCGAGCGGCAAGGGCCGTCCGGGAAGGATCTTCACGCCGTGGTCGGTCACGCGGGGTATCTCACCAGATTTCGCGGAAATCCGCCCGTGAACTGTCAGCCCGGGAATTCACCGCCGATGAGGCATATACTGCGCGGCTCGCCGGCGGCAACGCCGCGCACTGCTCTTTGGAATCACGGGGCCGACTGGTATCGACCGGACAGGGAAGGCCTGTCGTGGCGCGCCGTGGAGCATCCATGCCACGCTAAAAGGATGCACAACAACAACTGCCAACACGCAGTACGCTCTCGCGGCCTAATTTTGGCTGCGCGGAACTCGCCTGACGTCCCATAGGGACGGGTTCCGAAAAACATGGGACTGGTCCCGCAAGGCTGGCATGCCTGCGCGGGACGAGACTTTCGCATGCCTTGGATCCCGGAACGCCGCCGTCGGCGTCGTCGGGATACGAGAATCAATCGACGGATACGCGCGTAGAGGCGGCAGGCTGACTGTTTCGGCACGGGGGTTCGAATCCCCCCGGCTCCATTCGACTGATTTCAGTTTGGGTTCCGCTGACGCTGGCGCGTCAGCGGAACCTCGCTCATGGCTCGCGCCAGCGAGTCCCGAGCAAGTCCCGAGCGAGCGAAGCGAGTCGAGGGGCAGGCCCCTGGTGTCGGGCGTCACACTCGACGGCGGGACCGAGTCGAATGTCCTGAGCGAACGCAGCCCGTCGCGAGCGCAGCGACGCGATGGGCGGAGGGAGTCGAAGGGCATTCGCGAACGGCACCACACGCTCGCATCCAAGCCCCCCGCCCCCTCAAACGCCTCGCGTCCACCCCGGTCGCCCTCATGTTCCACGTCTACATCCTGAGCTGTTCTGATCGCAGCTTCTACGTCGGCTCCTGCTCCAACCTATCCACCCGCCTCGCCGCCCACCATCGCGGGGAGGCCGCCGCCTGGACTGCCGCCGCCGACCGGTCGAACTCGTGCACTCCGAATCCTTCCCGACCCGCGACGCGGCCGTCCGTCGCGAACGGCAACTCAATCGCTGGACCCGCCCCAAGAAGGCCGCGTTGATCGCCGGCGATTCCGCTCGACTTCGTTCCCTTGCACGAAGCAAAGCACCCCGCTGAGCCAGACCTCACAGGGCGGGCGAAGCGACCAGGGATCCAACGCCCCTCGATCACCCAGTCCCGGTTGGGCCCCGCCGCCGGTTCCCGGCTCGGTCCAAACCCTCAAGTTTCACGGTACCCGCGGGTCCGGCCCGTAACCTTCCCGGCAAGGCCCGGGTCCGGTTTGCTTTCCCGGGGACACCGGTCAGACTCCCTCCGCCCCTCGGGATCCTTCGATGCCGAAACGCCCTCGCGTCGCCATCCTCGCCCCCGCGCTCACCGTCGCACTCGCCACGAGAACCCTAGCCGAATGCCCCGCTGACCTCGACGGCGACGGGATCGTCGCATCGGGTGATCTCACCTCGCTCCTCGCGGGCTGGGGCGCCTGCCCCCCGAAGGCGGCCTGCCCTGCCGATCTCGACGGCGACGGAGAGGTCGCGGCGGGTGACCTCGCGACGCTGCTCGGTGCGTGGGGCCCTTGCCCCGCGGGATGCACGGGCGAGTTTGCGTGGCAGCCGGGTTTCGGCGGGCTGCCGGCCATCAGCCCGTTCGAAAGCACCGGCGTCTACGACTTCGAGGTCTTCGACTTCGGCACGGGTCCGGTGCTGGTCGCGGGCGGCGACTTCCGCCTCGCCGGCGGCGTTCCCGCGCGATCGATCGCGGCGTGGAACGGCACGGCGTGGGCTCCGGTCGGCGAGGGCATCGACGGCCTCGTGCTTTCGCTCGCGTCCTTCGATGACGGATCGGGGCCGGCGCTCTACGCCGGCGGCGACTTCGCGAGCGTCGGCGGGCAGCCGGCCGGCAACCTCGCGAAGTGGAACGGCTCGGCGTGGGTACCGATCCCGCTCGGGACGAGTTCGACCTCGGGCGGCAGCGATGCGATCCATGACATGGTTGCGTTCAACGACGGCAGTGGCCCGAAACTCTGGATCACCGGCGAGTTCAACCAGGCGGGCGTAATCCCCGCGCTCGCCGTCGCCACTTGGGACGGCTCGCAGTGGGGAAGCCCGGGAGGCCTGTCGAGCGGTCTCGGACTTGCCCTGCATGT
>JBEIUL010000197.1:0-5141 GCA_040374395.1 Phycisphaeraceae bacterium | reverse complement strand
TGGTCGTCTTGCCGGCGCCATTCACGCCGACCACGAGGATGACCGTCGGCTTCGCCGCGGCGGTCGCGAGGCGGCGGTCTTCCACGCCCCAGCGGCTCTTGAGGCTCGCCTTGAGGAAATCGAGGGCCTCGTCGCCCTTCGCGATGCGGCCGGCGCGGTAGTCGTCGCGCAGCCGGGTGACGATCTCGCGGGTCGCCTTCACGCCGACGTCGGCCGCGATGAGCCGACGCTCGATCTCGTCGATGAGCGCCTCGTCGAGCTGCCGCCCGCGGAGCAGGCTGCGGAACCCGCCGCCGATCGCCTCGGCGGTGCGGGCGATGCCCCGCTTGAGCGCGGCGACGGCCGAGCGGAAGAGGCCCACCTCAGGCGCCTCCGCCCGCCGGGGCCTTCGCCTTCCCCTCGCGCGACTTCCACACGCGATCGAGCACGCCGTTCAGGAAGCGCGGGCTGTTCTCGCCGCAGAATTCCTTCGCGAGCTCGACCGCCTCGACGATCGCGACCTTCCCGGGCACGCCGCCGTGCGCGAACTCGTAGAAGGCGAGCCGCAGGATGTTGCGGTCGAGGACCGGCTGGCGGTGCGTCGGCCAGTCGGCGACGAACGGCCGCACCGCGTCGTCGGCCTCGTCGCGGAACTCCCACGCGAGCGTCGCGAGCTCGAGCCCCCGCTGCCGCTGTTCGGGCGTGCCCGGCCAGTCCTCGGCGAGGTCGCGGCCCGGCGGCTCGTCGGGCAGCCGCTCGCCCTCGTCGCTCGCGTCGAGGTCGCTCATCGAGCGGGCGATCTCGGCGTGCGAAGGCTCGCCGCCGGCGTCGAACTGGAACATCGCGAGCAGCGCGCAGCGGCGGACGGCGCGGAGGTCGGCGGGATTCACCGGGCACCTCCCCGCGGCACGCGGCGGGCGCCCTCGACCGCGGTCGCGGCGAGCAGTGCCGCGTTCATCGCCTCCTCGCCCTTGTTCCCGTGCGAGCCGCCGGCGCGGGCCTCGGCCTGCTCCATCGACTGGCAGGTCAGCAGGCCGAACGCGACGGGCGTGCCCGTTTCCAGGGCGAGATCCTGGATCGCCTGGGCGACCGAATCGCAGATGTAGCGGTCGTGCGTGGTCTCGCCCTGGAGGACGAGCCCAAGCGTCACCACCGCGTCGATGTCGGGACGGCGGGCGTAGGCGGCCGCGATGACCGGAAGCTCGAACGAGCCGGGAGCGTCGGCGCGGATGACGTCCTCCTCGCGGCCACCGGCGGCAAGGAAGGCACGGACGGCCCCGTCGGCGAGGCGGGCGGTGACCGCGTCGTGGTAGCGGCTGGTGACGATCGCGACCCGCTTGCCGTAGGCGTTGGGCTGGATGGGAAGGCTGACCCGCATGGGAGCGGGGATGGTAGGGCCTCGACACGGTTCCGGCCGTACCATCGGGCGATGCGGCGAACGCTCCTCCGGCTGGTCACCGCGATGCAGCTGACCCGGCTGACCATGGCCTACGGGGCGATCGCCGACGTCTGGCTGGTCATCCTGCTGACCCGGGCCGACCCGGCGATGGCCGACCGGCCCGTCTCGCAGCTGCCGATCGCGCTCGCCCTGGCCGCCGGGCTCGCGGTGGCGGTCGGCCTGTTCACGTTCGGGGCGACGCTGAACGACGTGCTCGACGCGCGGATCGACCGCGGCTTCCGCCGCGACCGGCCGATTCCCGAGGGCCGCATCTCGCCGCAGCAGGCGATCATCGTCGCGAACACCTGCCTTGCGGCCGCGGTGCTCGCGGCGTTCGCGTTCGGGCCGGGCGGCGTGGCGCTCGCGGCGATGACCGCCCTCGGCATCGTCTTCTACATGGCCGCGGCCCGCTTCCTGCCGGCGGCGGGCTTCATCACCTTCGGCCTCGTGCACGCCGCGACCATGGTGATTCCCAACGTGGTCTTCAGCTTCACGCCGCCGATCTGGCTCTCGATGACCCACGCGACCGCGGTGATCCTGATCGTGCACCGCCTGGCCGACAAGCGGCCGCGGGTGAGCGGGCCCGTGGCGACCGTGACCCTGGTCGGGTGGGCCGCGTGGAGCGCGACGATCCTCGCGTGGGGCTGGACGCACGGCGCCTGGTGGCGGGACGGCGACGCGAGCCCGTGGCCAGGGCTGCTCTGGGTGATCGCGGCGGTGGTCGGTTTCGCCGTCACGGTGCGTGCGAAGGTCCGCGGCTCGGCCGGCGAGATCGCCGCCGAGAAGGTCCTGCGGTACGGCGCGATGTGGCAATCGCTGTACGCCGTCGCGTGGCTCGCCTCGCAGGAGCTCTGGCCGCAGGCCCTGATGCTCGGGGGGGTCGCGGCGGGCGGCTTCGTGGCGATGACGCTCACCAAGGAACTGGTCACCGCCGTCCAGCGGCCGCCCGAGTACCGCACGGGCTGAGGCGGGCCGCGGGTATCCTCCGCCGCGATGCCGATCGGACCGTGGATCCTCGCCTCGCTCGCGACGTCGGTCGCGCTCGCAGGCCCGACGGCACGTCCGGCCGCCGACCAGTCCGGCGTCGAGATCCAGTCGTTCCCGGCGAACGGCCGGCAGCTCGGCGGCTTCGTGCTGCCCATCGTGCCGCTCGCGACCGACTGCACCATCTCGGGCGGCCGCGTCTGGACGTGGAAGTCGGGTGACACCCAGCGGCTGCAGCTCGACCGCGACGTGCGGATCACGCTCGGGGCGTACCAGTTCCATGCCGAGCGGGCCCTGGTCTGGATCAACCGGCTCCCGACCGCCGAGGGGACGGTGAACCAGATCGCCCTCTACTTCGACGAGGTCCACGAGCCGACCGCCCGGGCCGGCTTCGGGGCGAGCGGCCGCGACCTGCTGGTCACCGCGAGCGCCCGCGGCGAGGTGATCCTCCGCGCCGCGATCGCCGAGCGCCAGATGCCCGCCGAGCGCGACCTGACGCTGCGCGGCGAGCGTCGCCTCGCCGAGTACCAGCGGAAGCTCGCGGCCGATCTCGCCGCGAAGTCGGCCCGTCTCGACGTGCGGCCCGACGTCGACCTGCCGCCGACGCCGCCGGCGCGGACGCTTCGCCCGGGCCAGCCGATCGAGGCCCCGCCGGCCGCGGCCTCGGCCGACGTCGGCGTCGACAGCGTGAGCATGCCGGTCGCCCGCCGCGAGCGGATCCCGGTGGTCGACCCCGAGGCCAGCGTCTCGTTCTTCGCCCGCTCGATCACCGTCTCCGAGGAGACCGACACCGTCCTCCTCGAGGGCACCGCGAACCTCGAGTGGATCTCGGACGGGACCGACGGGCTCGAGCGGCTCGAGATGCGGGCCGAGCGCGGCGTCGTCTTCGTCGCCCCCGAATCGATGCGGAAGGTGCGCGAGCGCCGCAAGGACCTCGCCGCGAACGACCTCGTCGGCGTCTACCTCGAGGGCAACGTCATCGCGACCGACGGCCGCTACACGCTGCGCGGCTCGCGGGTCTACTACGACTTCCAGACCCGTAAGGCGACCGTGGTCGACGCCGTGCTTCGCACCACGACCCGCAACGCCCGCTTCCCGATCGTCTACGCCCGCGCCGAGGAGATGCGGCAGGTCGCCGCCGATACCTTCGAGGCCGACCGCGCCGAGGTCTCGACGAGCGAGTTCTTCGTGCCCCACCTGTCGATCGGCGTCGAGCGGGTCACCGTGACGCAGCCCACCGGCGACGCCGAGGGTACGTGGGTGAATGCCGACGCGATCGCGCTGCGGGCCGGCGGCCGGCCGATCCTCGACCTCGGGGCGTACCGGGGCGACGCGACCCGCATGCCCTTCCGCGGCGTGAGCATGGGCTACCAGGACGAGGTCGGGCTCGGCCTCGAGACCGACTGGGACCTCTTCCAGCTGATGGGCCTCGCCCCGCCCGAGGGGCTCGAGGGCGAGCTTTCGCTCGACGCCTACTTCGAGCGCGGCCCGGGCGTCGGCGTCGACTTCGACCTGAGCGGACCGCTCGGCGAAGGGAAGGTCGACCTCTACGGGCTCTACGACTTCGGCGGCACCGACCGGACCTCGGCGGGCGAGGACGTCGAGATCGACGCCGGCCCCCGAGGCATCATCGACGGCGAGTGGCAGGAGTCGCTCGGCGGCGGCTGGAACCTCCAGGCCCAGGGCACCTACATCAGCGACCCGACGTTCGTGAGCGCCTGGCGCGAGGACGACTTCGACGAGCGCCGCGAGTACGAGACCGGCGCGTACCTCTCGAACGCCTCGGCGAACACGCTCACCTCGCTGCAGTTCAAGGGAACGCTCAACGACTTCCTCGCGAACTCATACCTGCTGGCGAGCCGCGGCTACGCGGTCGAGAAGCTGCCCGAGCTGCAGCACCGCCGCGCCGGCGACGACCTGTGGGGCCTCTTGAGCTGGACGCAGACCTGGTCGACGAGCCTGATGAAGATGCAGCTGAACGACCGGACGCCCGGGCAGATGGGCATCCCGTCGTACGCCTTCTGGGACGTGCCGCAGGACGTGAACCTGCAGGATGCCTACGAGCTCGCGGGCTACGACTCGGACCTCGTCGGCCGGCTCCACTCGCGGCAGGAGATCGCGATGCCCTTCAGCGGACCTGGCTGGAGCGTCGCGCCGTTCGCGAACCTGCAGGCCGAGGGGTACTTCGGCGACAACTTCCTCGCGTACTCACCCGACGCCGAGAGCTTCCAGTTCCTCGGCGGCGGCGGCGTGCGGTCGAGCGTCCGGATCGTGCGGACCTACGACTCGGTCCGCAGCCGGCTGTTCGACGTGAATCGCCTGCGGCACATCCTCGAGCCGTACGGCAACGTCTGGTCGGGCTTCAACTCGAACCAGAACGGCGCCCGGCCCGTGTACGACCAGCAGGTCGAGGGCGCCTCGGCCGCGACCGTCGGGCAGGTCGGCCTGCGGCAGCAGTTCCAGACGCAGCGCGGCGGCCCGGGCGCGTGGGAATCGGTCGACGTGCTCACCGTCGACGCCGGCGTCATCATCAGCAGCTCCGAGGCCGACTACCAGGCGAACGAGCTGCCGAACACCCCGTTCGCCCAGCTCAAGTACGCCCAGTCGCCGATGCCGTCCTACTACTCGTGGCGACCCGAGCTCTCGCAGTGGGGCAATCACGGCTACGCGCGCGGCACGCTGGCCCTGTCCAGCACGCTCTCGGCCTACGGCAGCACCATCCTGCTCTTCGAGGATCGCA
>JBEIUL010000503.1:0-2036 GCA_040374395.1 Phycisphaeraceae bacterium | reverse complement strand
CGCTGCGACGCCGAGCACGACGTCGTGGTGGCCGCGGGCGGCCTCCACATCATCGGCACCGAGCGCCACGAGAGCCGGCGGATCGACAACCAGCTCCGCGGCCGCGCCGGCCGCCAGGGCGACCACGGCTCGAGCCGCTTCTTCCTCTCGCTCGAGGACGACCTCATGAAGCTCTTCGCGGGCAAGGCGACGCTGCGGGCGCTCTCGGCCCTCGGCATGAAGGAGGGCGACGCCCTCGACAGCCCGATGCTCACGCGGCAGATCGAGAAGGCCCAGCGGAAGGTCGAGGAGCGGAACTTCCAGATCCGCAAGAACATCCTCGAGTACGACGAGCCCATGGAGCACCAGCGCCGGGCGTTCTACGGCCAGCGGCAGCCGATCCTCGAGACGAAGGGCATCCGCGAGTCGATCCTCGCCTACCTCGACGACGCCTGCGACGAGGCCGCCGGCCGCTTCCTCGGCCGGGACTTCGTGCCGGAGTGCATCGCCGAGTGGGTGCGGGAGCGGTGCGGCATCGCCCTCGAGGCCGAGCGGTTCCGCGGCAAGGACCTCGAGCAGGTCCAGAAGATGATCGTGACCGAGTGCCTCGAGGAGAGCTCGTCGCAGATCCGCGTCACCGTCAGCGAGTACTTCCCCGACGACGTCGATCCGTCGGAACGCGACGGCGAGGGCCTCGCCCGCTGGGCGAAGGCCGCGGTCGACCTCGACTTCACGCCGTCCGACATCGTCGCGATCGACGCCGACGAGGCGATCGCCCGCCTCGAGCAGGCCGCCGAGCGGAAGTTCCGCTCGATCGACCTCGACCCGATCGCCGCCCTGCTCGCGAAGGACTACGGCTCGCGGCAGCTGGCCGAGTGGGCGTCGCGGACGATCGGCGTGCCGGTCGACGCCGAGCTCTTCGCGGGACTGCCCACGGGGCCCGAAGCGCCGGCGGAAGCTTCGACGCGGCTGCGGAACGCGATCCGCAAGGCGTACGCCGACCGGGAGCTCGCCTACCCGATCGACTTCGCGATCGAGGTCACCTCGGCGAACCTCGCCCAGGACGCGGCCGGCGCCATCGACCAGTTCTGCCGCTGGTCGCGGGGCCGCTTCGGGCTCGAGTGGACGCCCGAGACGCTGCCGTCGCGCGAACCGGCCGAGCTGCGGAAGCTGCTCCTCGCCGAGGCGAGGGCGATGACGCCCGAGCGGATCCGCGAGCGGGCCGCCGGCATCGTGGCCGGCCGCGACGCGAAGGGCGTCGAGGAGTGGCTCGCGAACGAGACCGGCCTCCGCATGACCGACGCCGAGCGGGCCGAGCTCGCCTCCGCCCCCGCGGCCGTCGTCGAGCGGAAGCTCGCCGAGGCGCTCCGGGCCGAGCTCACGACCTTCGAGCGCTGGATCCTGCTGCAGTTCCTCGACAACGCGTGGAAGGACCACCTGCATTCGATGGACCAGATCCGCGACTCGATCGGGTTCCGGGCCTTCAGCCAGAAGGACCCGCGGATCGAGTTCAAGAAGGAGTCGGCGCGGCTCTTCGACCAGCTGCACGGCAGCGTCCGCGACCGCGTCGTCGAGGTCGCCCTGAAGGGCCGCCTCAACGTCCCGCGCCCGCAGCCGAGGCCGCAGCAGCCGGCCCCGGAAGCGGCGGCTCCCGCGGCACCGGCCCGTCCCGTCGCACCGCCCGCCCCGGCGAGCCACTCGGTGGCCGCCGCCGCGTCCACCCAGGGTGGCGGCGCCGTCGCGACCGTCGGGCGGAACGAGCCGTGCCCCTGCGGATCGGGTCGCAAGTACAAGCAGTGCCACGGGCAGAAGGCGGGCTGATCGACGGCGGGCCGTCGCCGATCTCGGATGATCTTGACCCCCCGGAACGAGGGGTTACACTGCCCGACTTTCCGCCTCCTTAGCTCAGTTGGTAGAGCAGCTGACTCTTACTCCGGGGGTCGAATGGGCGAGGCCTTCTGCTGGCTTGGGCGGGTGGGGCCCGGGCGGGACGGACCGGGGCCGTCCGCCGACGTCGCCGGGGGCCGTCCGGTCGGCCCGGTGCCCCCGCGGCCAGT
>JBEIUL010000016.1:0-14704 GCA_040374395.1 Phycisphaeraceae bacterium | reverse complement strand
TCGACGGCCTTGCGCACGATCTGCGACACCCGCGGCGGGACCGGCTGGCCCGGCGTTCGCGGCGGCGAGAAGACGTTGCCCGAGTTCGGCGGCGGGTTCTGCCCGCCGTACGGGCCGTTCGCGGCGCTGACCGAGGCCCGCGGCACGATGGTGGTCCGGTTCCCCGAGTCGAAGATCGCCAGGTAGACCCGGGTGCGGGCCGGATCGGTCGCGAGGGCCCGCGGCGAGGCCCCGGCGATCGCGAGCGTCGTGATGGCCTGGGCCTTCCCCGCGAGATCGACCACCGCCAACTGCGACGGGCGCGACAGCGAGACGAACGCCCGCTCCGGCGAACCCGCGAAAACCACGTCGGCCGGCTCGTCACCGACCAGGATGGTGCGGGTCACCCGCATCGAGGGCAGGTCGACCACGCTCACCGAGTCGCTGATCTGGTTGACCACCCACGCCTCGGTCTCGCTGCGGGCCCGGACCGACACCGGGTCGAGGCCGACCGCGACCGAGCCACGGCGCCGCGGCAGGCCCTTGACCACGTCGAACACCTCGAGCTGGCCGTCGGCGGTGTTCACCGCGAGGAGGACCGAGCCCGAAGGCGTCAGCTCGAGCGGGTGCGACTGCGGCGACTCCCAGTTGACGAAGCCGTCCGATCCCGCGTGGGCGAGGGCGGCGGCAAGGACGAGCGGGATCGACGCGGCGAGGGCGTGGAGGGGGCGGTTCATGGCGCGGCTTCGGGCGGGTGTTCCGTTCCGGAAGGGCCGTCCCAACGGAGCCCCCGCCAGGATGTTGCCGAAGCAGCGATCCGGAAAGGAGATTCCGGTCGGGAACCGCGCGATTCCCCGATCGGCGTCGGTCCTCGCCTCCGGGAACCTCGCGAGCCCGATCACCGACGATCGTTCCGCGATCGGGCCGGCGACCGCTACCATCGCGACCGATGTCCCGCCCGAACGACGCGACCCCGATGAAATCCTCGGCGGTCACCCTCGCGGTGCTCGTCGCCGCCCTCGGCTACTTAGTCGATCTCTACGACCTCGTCCTCTTCTCGATCCTGCGGGTGCCGAGCCTCAAGGGCCTCGGCCTCGAAGGCGACGCGATCACCGTCGACGGGGCGATGCTGCTGAACCTCCAGCTCGCCGGCATGTTCGTCGGCGGCCTCGCGTGGGGCGTGCTCGGCGACCGCCGCGGCCGCCTGACCGTGCTGTTCGGATCGATCATCCTGTACTCGCTCGCGAACCTCGCGAACGCGTTCATCTCCGACGTGCCGGAAGGCTCGCCGCTGGCGTTCCTGCACGCGGTCGGGCTCGGCGACGCGTTCAACCAGTACGCCGTGCTGCGGTTCGTCGCGGGCTTCGGCCTCGCCGGCGAACTCGGGGCGGGCATCACGCTGGTGGCCGAGATCATGCCCAAGGACAGGCGCGGCATCGGCACCACGATCGTCGCGAGCGTCGGGCTCTGCGGCGCGGTCGCCGCCGGACTCGTGGCCGAGGCGCTGCTCACGCGGTTCCCCGAGAACGGCTGGCGCTTCGCGTACGCCCTCGGCGGCGGCATGGGGCTGGCGCTGCTCGTGCTGCGGATCGGCGTGCTCGAGAGCGGGCTCTTCACCGGGCTGCGCCGCCACGAGGTCGCCCGCGGCGATGTCCGGATGCTGGTCCATCCGCCCGAGCGGCTGCTGCGGTTCCTGCGGGTGATCCTCGTCGGCATGCCGATCTGGTTCGCGGGCGGCGTGCTGTTCGTGTTCTCGCCCGAGATCGGGAAGGCCCTCGGCCTCGCCGAGCCGCCGACGGGCGGGAAGACGATCCTCTTCGCGTACGTCGGCGTGGTGCTCGGCGACCTCGCGAGCGGCCTCATCAGCCAGCGGTTGCGGAGCCGCAAGAAGGTGCTCGCGGCGTTCCTCGGCCTGTACGCGATGGCGATCGTGGCGCTCATGACCTTCGGCGGCAGCTCGCTCGCCGCGTACTACGGGATCCTCTGCGTGCTCGGCGCGACCACCGGCTACTGGGTCATCTTCGTGACCACCGCCAGCGAGCAGTTCGGCACGAACCTGCGGGCGACGGTGACCACGAGCGCCCCGAACTTCGTGCGGGCGACGGCGATTCCCGTCACCGCGATCTGGTTCGCCGCCAAGCCGTCGCTCGGCGTGGTGCCCGCGACGATCGCGGTCGGCCTCGGCTGCATCGCGGTCGGGTTCGCGTGCCTGTGGGGCATGCGGGAGAGCTTTGACCTCGACCTCGACTACGTCGAGAAGTGAGCCGCCGATGATCGTCTCCGCCGTCGTCCTGCTTGCCCTGCACGCCGATCCCGCCGACCCGGCGGCGCTGGCGACCCGCGCCAACGAGATCGCGAGCGCGACGAGCCTCGCCGCGATCCACGCCGAGCTCACGAGCGAGCCGCACGTGGCGGGGACTCCGGGCGACCGGCGGCAGATCGAGCGCCTCGCGGCGTACTTCCGCGGGCTCGGGCTCGAGACCGAGGTGCACGAGATCCGGCCGTATCTCGCCCGCCCGATCGCGGCGAGCCTCGAGATCGTCGGCGAGGAAGCTCCCACGGGCGGCCGCCGCGGCGTGATGGCCCTCGACCTGCGCGAGCGGAACCTCGTCGAGGACCCGTCGACCGCCCACCCCGACCTCACCTGGGGCTGGAACGCCTTCAGCGGGTCGGGCTCGGCCGAGGCCGAGGTCGTCTACGCGAACTACGGAACCCGCGAGGATTTCCGCCGGCTCGCCGAGCTCGGCGTCGACTGCCGCGGGAAGATCGTGCTTGCCCGCTATGGCGGGAACTTCCGCGGCTACAAGGCGAAGTTCGCCGAGGCGGCGGGGGCCGCGGGGCTCGTGATCTTCACCGACCCCGGCGATTCGGGCTTCACGAAGGGGCCGACCTGGCCCGACGGCGGCTGGGCGAACGAGACCTGCATCCAGCGCGGGTCGCTGCTGACGCTGCCGCAGCCGGGCGATCCGCTCACGCCGGGCGTCGAGGCGACCGAGTCGGCGCCGCGGCTCGATCCGGCCGAGATCGCGCTGCCGAAGATCCCCGTGCAGCCGATCGGTTACGCCGCGGCGGAACGGATCATCGCCCGCATGAGGGGCCGCGAGGTCGTCGACGCCGCGTGGAAGGGGGGCCTTCCCGTCACGTACCGCCTCGAGGGCGGCCCCGACCTCCGACTTCGGCTGAAGGTGGAGCAGGAGCGTTACCTCGGCTCGACCGCCAACGTGATCGCCCGGCTGCCCGGGGCGACGCGGCCGGCCGAGGAGGTGATCGTCGGCTGCCACCACGACGCGTGGGGGTTCGGCGCCGCCGATCCGCACGCGGGCACGATGGTCCTGCTCGAGACGGCCCGCAGCCTCGCCGAGGCGGCCCGCGCCGGCGTGCGGCCCGCCCGCAGCGTCGTCTTCGCCGCGTGGGGAGCCGAGGAGTTCGGAATCATCGGCAGCGTCGAGTGGGTCGAGGGCCGCCGCGAGCGGCTCGAGCGGAACGCGATCGCGTACCTCAACCTCGACATGGCGGCGATGGGTCCGAACCTCGGGATGGGCGGCTCGCCCGCGCTCGGGCCGGCGACGTTCGCGGCCCTCGCGGGCGCGACCGATCCCTTCGCCGACCGCACGGTGCTCGACGGCCTCTCGCGCGACGGCAAGCCGCCGTCGCTCGGCAACCTCGGCGGCGGCAGCGACCACGTCGGCTTCTGGTGCCACGCGGGCGTGCCGAGCCTGACCCTCGGGTCGGGCGGGTCCGCCGGCACGAGCTACCACTCGAACTACGACACGGTCGCCTGGTACCGGAAGACGGTCGGCGACGACTATCGAGCGGCCCTGCTCGTGACGCGGGCGTGCAACGCGATCGTGGCCTCGTTCGCCTCGGGCGGCGAGCGGCCCGACGACCCGCGGGCGATGCTCGCCGACGCGACGCGGCTGGTGGATGCCGCGCGCGGAAGCGCGAAGGCCGCCGGCTTCGAGATCGACCTCTCCCCGCTCGACTCGGCCCTCGTCGACGCGACGTCGGCCGCCGAGGCCTGGCCCGGGCGACCGCTTCCGCCCATCCGCCGCGACGCCGACCGCGCGGCGATCCGCACCGCGTGGCTCGACCCCGACGGGCTTCCCGGACGCCCGTGGTTCCGCAACCGGTACGCCGCCACCGACCGCCACAGCGGCTACGGCGCGGCGATGCTGCCCCACCTCGCCGAGGCGATCGAGGACCGCGACCCCGAGCGGGCCCGGGCCGCGATCGCCGAGCTTGCGGTCACGGTCGACCGGATCCGAGCCATCCTCACGGCCCCCTGATCTCGCCCGGAATCCGTCGATCGGGCCCGCTATCATCTGCGGCCCCACGGAGGCCATCCATGTCGCTCAAGGACACCACCGAGAAGCTCGGCTACAACGAAGAGGACCGCGCCTTCCACGAGCGCGACGCCGCATGGATCGCCGCCAAGCGGAAGGAACTCGACGCCGCCCGCGCGAAGCAGCTCGCCGACGAGGCCCGCAAGGCCCACTTCATGAAGTGCCCCAAGTGCGGCCAGAACCTCGCCGAGACCGAGTTCCACGGCATCAAGGTCGACCTCTGCGGCTCCTGCGGCGGCATGTGGTTCGACAAGGGCGAGTTCGAGATCCTCTTCGCGACCCGCCCGAAGGGCTTCCTCCAGAAGTTCATCGGGGGCTGAGACCCGCAGGTTCTCGGATCCTGCGGCCGCGAGAGCGGGGTCGGGAGCCCGCCGGCCCGTCGGGAAACCTGGCCGCCCGAGGGGATTTTTCCCCTTCGAGGTGGTCCGGCGGCCGCGAGGTCGTACCTTTCACCGCTGCCGGCCCGTTTCACGCCCGGTCCAACTGATTTGCCGGAACACCACCGCGGGGATCCCGCGTACGTGGACACTCCCGGTCGCCGCGGGGTGACCGGACCTAGACTCGGCCCTTCCGTCTGATCGATTCACGTCCTCGGAACCTCGAACCAACCGACGCCATGAAGATCCGCACCGCCCTCATCGCAGCCCTCGCCGCCGGCCTCGCCTCGACCGCGCTCGCCCAGGTGCCTGCGGTCCGCACCAAGCGGATCGCCACCGGGCTCTACCTGCCGACCCTCGTGACCCATGCCCCGGGCGACACCTCGCGGCTCTTCGTCGTCGAGAAGCGCGGCACCATCAAGATCATCGACCTCACCACGTCGCCTCCGACCGTGCTGCCGACGATGTTCCTGAACATCGACCCGCTGGTCACCGGCGGCACCAGCCTCAACGACGAGCAGGGCCTGCTCGGTCTCGCCTTCCACCCGAACTACGCCGAGAACGGCTACTTCTTCGTTTTCTACACCGCGCCCGGCAACACCGTGCGGCGGTACAAGGTGAGCGCCAAGAACCCGAACGTCGCCGATCCGAACAGCGGCCTGACGCTGATGACGATCTCCGACCCCTTCACAAATCACACCGGCGGGAACATGGCCTTCGGGCCGGACGGCTACCTGTACATCGGGACCGGCGACGGCGGCTCGGCGAACGACCCGCAGGGCAACTCGCAGAACGTCGCCAGCAAGCTCGGGAAGCTGCTCCGCATCGATCCGAACGTGGCGGGGGACGTGCCGGCGTACTTCCCGGTGGCCTCGAACCCCTACGCGGGACCGACGGTGGGCGATGATGACATCGCGGCGATCGGCCTCCGCAACCCGTGGCGGTGGTGCTTCGACCGGGCGAACGGCGACATGGTCATCGCCGACGTCGGCCAGAACGCGTGGGAAGAGGTCAACTGGATTCCCGCCGGTACCGTCGTCGGCCGCAACTTCGGCTGGCGTTGCACCGAGGGAACCGCGTGCACCGGACTCACCGGCTGCACCTGCAACGGCTCGACGCTCACCGCCCCGATCCGCACGTACGGGCACAACACCGCGGGCGGGTACTCGATCACCGGCGGCCATGTCTACCGCGGTTGCGCGTACCCCGAACTCGCCGGCACCTACTTCTACGCCGACTTCGCGACCAACACCATCTGGTCGCTGAAGTACGTGAACGGGGCGGTCGTCGACTTCACGCTCCGCAACACGCAGATGCAGACCTCGATCGATGGCTTCACCTGCAACCAGGTCTCCAGCTTCGGCGAGGACGCCAACGGCGAGATCTACGTCGTCGACCACGGCGGTACGACCACCGGGCAGATCTTCAAGATCATCCCCGCGACCGGCGAGGTGGCCTGCCCGGATCCGTGCCCGTCGGACTTCGACGGAAACGGATCGACCGACGCCGGCGACCTCGGTTCGCTGCTGGCGTCCTGGAGCACGGCGGCCGGCGACCTCGACGGCAACGGCACGACCGATGCCGGTGACCTCGCGGTGATGCTGGGTGCGTGGGGCGCCTGCCCCTGAATCCCGGGTCGGGTCCCGAACCCGCTTCCTGAACATGAGGACCGGCCCCCGCGGGCCGGTCTTTCCTTTCGCCGCGTCGCGGACCTGCGGGGCGGGGCCGTAGACTTCGCCCATGCGCCCGCTCGCCCGAATCGCGTCACTCCTGGTCGCCGTGCTGTTCGCCCCGGTCGCCCTCGCGCAGGCCCCGGCCGGGCAGGTCGCGGTGCTGCTCGAGCCGCCGGTCGCCGATTTCGGCACGATCGAGCCGTCGAGCTCGCACGTCGGGAAGTTCACGTTGAGGAACCTCGGATCGGTCCCGGCCACGGTCAAGGCCGCGGTCCCGACCTGCAAGTGCACGTCGTTCACCGACATCGTCGGCAAGGTCATCCCCGCCCGTGGCGAGCTCGCGTTCGAGGCGACGCTGAAGGCGCCGGCGAGCCCGGGCGAGAAGGACGCGAAACTGCAGGTCGTCATCGACGGCATGCCGCGGCCGCTCGTCGTGACCCTCAAGGGCCTGGTGACGTTGCCGGTGAACGCCGAGCCGCCGTACGTCGACGCCCTCAAGGACGCGGTGCGGGGCACGGTGAAGCTCAAGTCGATCGACGGGAAGCCGTTCCGCATCCTGAAGTCGGGCGAGGCCGCTCCCGTGTTCCGCGGGTTCGACCCGGCGAAGGACGCCCCGCGGGCCGAGTACGAGATCCTCTGGGATCTCTCGGGACGCGGCTGCGACACGATGCCGCTCTGGTGGCCGGTCTTCACCGATCGGGCCGACTGTCCGGTCGTGCCGCTGCGGGTCCGCGACGAGTGCACGGGCTCGAAGGCCGATCCCGGACGGTTCGAGCGGGCGTGGATGTTCAAGGAACCGCTCGTGCAGGCGCCGCTGCTGACGGTCGGCGTGCCCGTCGAGCTCGCGATCGAGATCGAGCACTACAACCCGCAGGGGCGCGGCCGCATCGACAAGCCGAAGTTCCGCGACGTGCAGGGCGTGAGCGACCCGTCGGGCCTGTTCGCGGTCGAGCTCGTCGAGGCGAAGCCGGTGGGAACCGAGGAATCGGTGATCCGGATCCGCGTGACGCCCGGTCCCGCCGCGGCGGGCGAGCGTTCCGTGCCGCTCGTCGTGACCACCGCCACCGGGACCGGCCAGGTTCCCCTCGTGGCCCGGGTGGTCGGACCGTGACCGCGGCCGTCGACACCCGTGACGCGGGGGCGGTGTGCGAGGTGCTCGAGCGGGCGGCCGAGACGCTGCTCGGGGCGCCGAACCGCGAGGGCTCGACGGTGCGGCTCGGCGATCGCGGGACGTTCACGTTGACCGGCGACCTCCACGACAACCCGATCCACCTGCAGAAGATCCGGCGGGTCGCCCGCCTCGGCGACGCGCCCGACCGGCACCTCCTGCTGCACGAGCTCATCCACGGCGATCGGCTCGTGAACGGGCTTGACCTCTCCTACCGCGTGCTGTGCCGCGTGGCCGAGCTGATCGCGGCGTTTCCCGGACAGGTCCACCCGGTGCTCGCGAACCACGAGCTCAGCCAGATGCTCGGGATCGGCGTGAGCAAGGGCGCGGGCGACAGCACGCGGCTCTTCAACGACGGGCTCGACTTCGTCTTCGGCGACGATGCCGACGGGGTCGCGGCGGCGATCCACGCGTTCTTCCGCGCGATGCCGCTCGCGGTGCGGACCGCGAACGGGCTGTTCTGCTCGCACTCGCTGCCGTCGCCCGAGGGCATGACGCGGTTCGACGCCGCGGTGCTCGGGCGGCGGCTCGTCGACGCCGACTACCGATCGCCGGGCGGCGGGGCGTACCTCATGACCTGGGGTCGCGGACAGAACGAGGCGCAGGTCGAGGCGCTCGCGAAATCGCTCGGGGTCGAGCTTTTCGTGGTCGGACACGCCTACTCGGAGACCGGGGCCCACGTCGTGACGCCGCGGATGGTCGTCCTGAACAGCGACCACGAGCGGGGCCGCGTCGCGACCGTCGATCTCGGGGCGCCGTGCCCGTCGGCCGACGATCTCGTGCTGACCTCGCTTCCGCTCATCGCCCTCGAGGGCGCCGAGGCGTGAACATGCGGCCGCTGCTCGCGATCGAGCTGTCGCAGGCCGGCGGCGAGGTCGGGCTGCGGATGCCCGACGGCCGTGACCGGATCCTGCCCGTCGCGAGCGGGGGGCCCGGCCGCGAGGATCCGCTGCTGCCGACCGTCGAGCAGATCGTCCGCGAGGAGGGCCTCGTGCCGGGCGACCTCCGCGCGGTCGCGGTGTCGGCCGGGCCGGGCGGCTTCACCGGCCTGCGTATCTCGACGGTCGCCGCGAAGATGATCGCGGAAGCCCTCGCCATTCCCGTGGTCGCGGTGCCGTCGGCGATGGCGGTCGCGAGCGCCGCTCCGGGCGAAGGTCCGGTCGTCGTCGCGCTTGCCGCGAAGCGAGGCACCGCCTACCTCGCGGCGTTCCGCGGCCGTGGCGCGACGACCGTCGCGATCGGCGATCCGGTGACCGGCGACGCGGACGCCTTCGCGGCCCTCGCGAACGCGGGCGGACCGGGCGTGACGCTTCTCGCCGACCGCCACCTTCCGCCCGAGCTCGCCGCGCGGGCTGCCTCGCTCTCGATTCCCGTCGTCGCGCCGGTCCACGGGGCCCGCGCGATCCTCGCGCTCGGCGAGGCCGCGCTCGCCCGCGGCGAGTCCACCGACCCGCTCTCGCTCGCCCCGATCTACCCGCGCGAGCCCGAGGCGGTGACGATCTGGAACGCCCGTCACGGCGAGGCGGGCCGTGCGACCTGATCCGGGCCGATAAGGCCCCGCGGGCTTTCCCGTCCGCACCAACCGGCGTTCCTTTCCTGACGCGGCCCGGCCGCAGGGTCGATGCATCTTCCGTCAAGGTGGGCAAGGTGCCCCGGCCACGCCGGTCGGGGAATCTCCCACGCAGTTCCGGGAGGGCCGCATGGCGGAGCGATCCGACAAGCGGGATGGGAAGTGGGCGGGCAAGCAGATCTTCACCACCGGCGAGGCGGCGGAGGTCTGCAAGGTCTCGCAGCAGACGATCATCCGATGCTTCGACAGCGGGCGGCTCCAGGGCTTCCGCGTGCCGGGCTCGCGGTTCCGCCGCATCCCGCGCGGCGAGCTCATCCGCTTCATGCGGGCGAACGAGATCCCGCTCGACCCGCTGGGCGGGGCCGAGCGCAAGGTCCTGCTCGTCGACGATGACCCGGCGATCCTCACGCTGGTCCAGGACCTGCTGAGGCGCGACGACCGCTACGAGATTCGCACGGCGGCCACGGGCTTCGAGGCGGGGCTGGTGACCGAGGAGTTCCGGCCCGACCTGATCCTGCTCGATTACCTGCTGCCCGACCTGAACGGTGCGGTGGTCTGCGAGCGGATCCGCGCCAAGCCCGAGTTCGCGGGAATGCGGGTCGTCTTCGTCTCGGCGGCCGCGACCGACGCCGAGGTCCAGGACCTGCTGCGCCGCGGGGCGGACGGGTTCATCCGGAAGCCGTTCCCGCCCGACGAGATCGTCCGCCGCATCGAGGCCATGTTCGCCGCCTGAATCGAGGGAAGGGGAGACACCATGAAACCGAACCGTAACCACGACCGCGACACGGGCCCCGACGGCGACTCGTCGATCTGGGTGCTCGCCGATTCCGACACCGTGCGCACCGTGCGAACCGCCTTCCGCGGGCGGCCGTTCGCGGTGCGGTCGCTGACCGATCCCGCCGGGCTTCGCGAGGCCGTCGCGGCCACGACGCCGGCCGTGCTCATCGTCGCCGACGCGGGCGAGGGCCTCGATCCCGAGATCGAGTCGCTCGTCGCCGAGTTCGCCGGCGAGTTGCGGACGATCGTGGTCGGTCGCGAGACGAGCGCCGAGCGGGTCGTGGCCGCGATGCGGTGCGGGGCGAGCGACTTCCTGCCGACGCCGTTCCGCCCGGCCGAGCTCCGCGAGCGGGTCGAGCGGCTGCTGTCGAACGATCGCGACCGCTCGACCAGGCGTGACGATCGCCTTCGGCGGCTCGAGAAGCTCTGCCGTCGGCTCACGCGGGCCCGGACCGAGGCGGGCGAGCGGGAGGCGTCGCTGTCGCGCGAGCTGCACGAGGTCCGCGAGAGCCTCGCCGGCCGCCAGGCCGACGCGGCGGCGGCGGGCGAGCTGCGGGGGATCCTCGCGGGCGAGCTCGACCTCGAGGCGCTCCTCCGCACCGGCGTCGAGCACCTCATCGCCCGCACCGGGGGCACGAACGCCGCGGTCTACCTGCCGACCGACGCGGGTTGGCGGCTCGGCGTCTACGTGCGGCTCGACCTGCCGCGGGCGACGGTGCAGCCGGCGCTCGATCGCCTCTCCGCCGAGGTCTGCCCCGAGATCGCCGAGCAGGACCAGCTCCTGCGGTTCGACGACACCCGCGAGTTCGCCCAGTCGATCGGCGGCGAGTGCGGCGAGGCCCTCGCCCGCTGCGGGATGATCGCCTGGCCGTGCACGAGCGACGGCGAGTGCCGGGCGGTGTTCGTGCTCTTCCGCGACGCCGACCGCCCGTACGGCGACGCCCTCGCGTCGACCGTCGACTCGCTGCGGAAGGTCTTCGCCGACTCGATCGCCCGCGTGTTGCGGGTCCACCACCGCACCCGCCAGGCGTGGCCGGTCGATCGCGAGGAATACGACGAGGGCGGCGGGGCTGACTGACCGATCGGTTGGCCGTCAGGCCTTCCCGGTCTCCGCCAGCAGCTCGTCGAGGCTGCGGAGGGCGTGGCGGAGGTGGGGGATGAAGATCGACCCGCCGACCACCAGGGCGACGTTCAGCGCGTCCTCGATCTCCTGCCGCGTCCAGCCCTGCTTGACGCACTGCTCGAGGTGGTAGTCGATGCAGTCGTTGCATCGCAGCACCGAGCTCGCGACGAGCCCGAGCAGCTCCTTCGTTCGGCCCGGCAGCGCCGCGTCCTCGTAGGCGGCGGCGTCGAGCCGCATGAACCGCTTCATCTCGAGATGGTCGCAGGCCATGATCCGCTGCTGCCCGACCTGCCGCTCGGCGCGGAACTCGGCGATCGTCCGTCGTGCCATCGCGTGACTCCTCAGGCGTTCGCGAGCCAGTCGGCCCGCACCAGGATCGTGACCCCGCCCTTCACCCGGTCGCCGACCTTGACGAGGGCCTTCGACCGCTCGGGGAAGGGCACGATGAGCTCGGTCGTCGAGCCGAACTTGATCATCCCGAACCGCTCGGCCCGCCCGAGGCGGTCGCCCGGTGCGATCGGGCAGACGATGTGGCGGGCGATCGCGCCCGAGATCTGCTTCACGCCGATCCGGGCCTCGCCCGACGGCACGGCCACCGACAGCGTGATGAGGTTCGACTCGTTCCTCTTCGCGCTTTCCTCGGTGCGGGCGTCGAGGAAGAGCCCGGGCCGGTGCTTGAGGGCGACCACCGTGGCATCGCACGGCGAGCGGTTCACATGGACGTCGAGGACGCTCAGGAAGATCCGGACCACGAGGGCCGGCCCGCCGGTCGCCTCGTGCTCGGGGACGGTGAAGACCGCCGAGATCTTGCCGTCGGCCGGGCTCACGAGGTCGCGGGGGTCATCGCTGGCCGGCTTACGGAACCACGGGTCGCGGAAGAACGAGAGCATCGCGAGCGTCGCCACGGCGAGCACCCCGAGTCCCCACCACGAGCCGGCGTACGCGAGCAGCGCGCCGATGAACGTCGCGACGAGGACCATCGCGATCCATTCACGAAGTCCGTAGCGGGTCAGTCCCATCGGGAGCCGTCGAGGATGTTGGACGCCGCCGGAGCGGCGATCACTCGGTCGCCTTGCCGATGAAGAAGCCCACGCCTCCGGAGACGAGGGTCACGCCGAGAAGGCCGCCGCCCCACACCGGGAGGTTCTCGGCGAACGCGGTCGCGATCCACGAGGCGTTTCCGCCCGACATGGTCGCGGCGATGATCCCGACCACCACCATCGCGGCGACGGATCCGATCATGATGCCGCTGCCGAGGCCCGACCACTTGCCGTCGTAGGCTTCGGCGGCCATCGGCATCATCGCCATGCCGCCCGCCATCGGGGCGACGGAACCGACGACGGCATTGCCGCCGCTCTCGGCCCCGGCCGCCTCGAACAGGCCGCTGGCGTTCGCGATCGGCTCGACGGCCGAGTCGTCGTCGAAGGTCTGCGAGATGAGGTCGGCCCCGAGCTGGGTGTCCTCGCTCTCGCGGGTGAGGTCGAGCAGGCCGCTTCCGCTGCCCACGTTCTCGAGCGAGATGCCGGAGTCGCTGGTCGCCTTCTGGCCGAAGCGGCTCGCCTCGAAGGCGCTGATGCCGGTCTCCTCGGAGGAATCCATGAGGGACGGGGCCTTGCCGCCGGACGCCGCGGCCTTCGGGGCCGAGGGGGTCACGAACGAGTCGGCGAGATCGATGCCCGACCCGGCCTTGCTGTCCTCGAGGGCCAGCGGGATCTCGCCCAGGTCCTCGTCGCCGCCGGCCAGCAGGTTCACCTGCTCGACCTTGAACTGGACCTTGTCGCCCTGCTTGAACTCCTGGATCTCGCCCCGCTTGGCCATCGCCAGCAGTTCCTCAACCGACTTGCCGAGTTTCGCGGCGGCTTCCTCCGCCGTGTAGAACATCTTGTTGGCCATGGCAGCTCCCAAACGGAAAGGCGGGCGGAAACGGGTCCGGGCCGGTCAGGCCGGCGGACCGAAAGCCCAATCGTACCCGAAGACCGGTGATTTCGGCCCTGCCGAGGCGGTCTCCCGGGCCGATGCGGGGCTGGTCCGGGAGGTCGAGCGGTGGTTCCGGGGGGCCTCCCGGGACCTGCCTTGGCGACGGGTACGCACGCCCTACACCACGCTCGTGAGCGAGGCGATGCTGCAGCAGACGCAGGTTTCGCGCGTCGTCGGGCGGTTCGAGGCCTTCGTCGAGCGATTTCCCGACGTCGCCACCCTGGCTACGGCCCCAGAGCAGGCGGTGCTCGCGGCGTGGCAGGGGCTCGGCTACTACCGGCGGGCCCGGAACCTGCACGCGGCGGCCAAGGCGGTCGTCGACCGTCACCGGGGCGAGGTTCCGGCCGAACTGGCCCAGCTTCGGGAACTTCCCGGGGTCGGGGCCTACACCGCGGGGGCGATCGCCTCGATCGGGCACGGGCGGGTGGCGGCGATCGTCGACACGAACGTCGCTCGCGTGCTGCTGCGGGTCGCGGGACGACCGGGCTCGACCGCGGACCCCGCGAGCATGCGCTGGTGCTGGGAGCGGGCGGAGGCGATCGTCCGGCTGGCGGAGTCACCGTCGCGGTTCAACGAGGGATTGATGGAACTCGGCTCGACGGTCTGCACGTCGTCGTCACCCCGGTGCGGGACGTGCCCGCTGCGGGACGCGTGTGCGGCGAGGCGCGAAGGCACGGTCGATCGCATCCCCGCGGCGAAGCCGAAGGCGGCGCGGAAGCGGGTGTTCTTCCACGTCGCGGTCTGTGTGCGGGCGGGGCGGATCCTGCTCGAGCGGCGCGGCGATCACGGCCTCTGGTCGGGCCTCTGGCAGCCGCCGACGGTCGAGTGCGAGGACCGGCTCACGGCCGCGGAGGTCGCCCGGCGGCTCGGGACGGGACCCCTCGTGGCCCGTGGGGAAGTCGAGCACCGGACCTCGCATCGCGACGTGACGTTCGTGCTCTTCGCGGCGAAGGGCGGACGGGCGGGACGGGGCCGCACGTGGGTCGAGCGGGCGACGCTGGCCGACTATCCGCTGTGCAACCCGATGCGAACCGTAGCGGCCGAAGCGCTCAAGCCCGGGACGGGCCGCCCGCGAGCATGACGGTCGAGCTCGGATACGCGACGCGGGAGTGATGCATCGAGCCGAGGTTCCGCACGAGCGAATGCTCGACGGCGCGGAGCTCGGCCACGGTGAGCGGGCACTCGTCGAGCTGCCCGTCGTCGAGGCGGGCCTTCACGAGGCCGTGGACCAGCGTCTCGATCCGTTCCGGCGTCGGGTCGGCGATCGAGCGGACCGCCGACTCGCAGGCGTCCGCGAGCATCAGGATGCCCGCCTCGCGGGTGCGGGGTTTCGGGCCCGGGTAGCGGAAATCGGTCTCGTCGATGTCGTCGGCATGTCCGCCCTTCGCCGCCTCGTCGCGGGCGCGGCGGAAGAAGTACTCGACGAGCGTGGTGCCGTGATGGCTCTCGATGAAGTGCAGGAGGCACCTCGGCAGGTGGTGCTCGCGGGCGAGCTCGAGGCCGTCCTTCACGTGGCCGACGATCACCAGATGGCTCATCGACGGGCTGAGCGACTCGTGCCGGCTTGCCTCGCCCTGCTGGTTCTCGACGAAGTACTCGGGCTTCCGAGTCTTGCCGACGTCGTGGTAGAGGGCGCCGGCGTAGGCGAGCAGCCCGTCGGCCCCGATCGACTCGGCGGCGGCCTCGGCGAGGCTCGCGACCTGCAGCGAGTGGGTGT
>JBEIUL010000203.1:0-5065 GCA_040374395.1 Phycisphaeraceae bacterium | reverse complement strand
CGTCGGCGGGCACGACCGTCCAAGGGGCCTTGCGGGTCGAGGTCCTCGCGAACATCTCCTCGGCCGCGGCCTCGTAGGCCGGCCGCTTCGCCGAGTTGCGGATGTCCTCGTCGGTGAACTTGTACTTCTTGAAGGCGGTCGCCTTGCGGTCGGCGAACCGCCGGGCCTGCTCGGCCTCGGAGACCTGCAGCCAGAACTTCGCGACGACCAGACCTCCGCTCGGGCCCCGCTCCCGCAGGTTCCGCTCGAACTCGACGATCTCGCCGTAGGCCCGCTTCCAGTCGGCCTCGACCGCGAAACCCTCGACCCGCTCGACGAGGACGCGGCCGTACCACGAGCGGTCGAAGATCGCGATGCGGCCGGCCCGCGGCAGGCGGGTCCAGAAGCGGCGGAGCCAATGGAACCGCAGCTCGTCGAGACTCGGCGCCGAGATCGGATGGACCTCGTACTGGTACGCCGGCAGCGCCCGGGTGATGCGGCGAATGGAACCGCCCTTCCCCGCGGCGTCGTGCCCCTCGAACGCGACGACGACGCCGACCCCGCGACGTTCGGCCTTCGACATCGCGGCCTTCAGGGCCTCCGCCTCGCGCTCCATCGCGGCGTCGATGCCGGCGGCATCGTGGCCGGGACGGCCGTCGCGATCCCGACCGTCCGGCGGGGGAAGATCGCGCAGCGGCCTCACCGACGGCAAAGGCCCGAGCGCCGGCGTCTCCTTCGCCGGCGCGATCGCCATGCGGGCGAGGATCGCGTCCCGCACCGCGATGAACGCCGCGAGGTCGCGCTGGTGCGGGTCCGACCCGTCGATCACGGTCCACGGCGTGCGCGGCCCGCCGGTCGCCTCGAGGAACTCCCGGCTGACCTTCGCGACCCGCTTCCGCTCGCGGTGGAGCAGCCGGTCGACCCGGTCGGGCCGCCAGCGGCGGGTCGCGCGGACCCGCTCGGCGAGGATCCCGTCGGGCACGGTGAGCATGAGCTTCACGAGCAGCGTCCCGTCGTCGACGAGGGCCCGCTCGAACGCGGCGATCCGGTCGAGCCGCCGCCGCCACGCCTTGCCCCGCAGCTCGCCGACGAGCCGGTCCCTCGCCGCGTCGCGGATCCAGCCGCCGTAGTGGACCCCGATCGTCCCGCGGGGCGGCAGCCGGCACCAGTACGGCCACATGGGCGGCCGCAACCGCTCGGCCTCGTCGCGGTCGTGGTAGGTCGCGAAGCGGATGTGGCGGGCGTCGAGCCACTCGGCGAACCGGTCGTAGACCGCCTCGACCCCGCGCTCGTCGTTGCCGGTCACGAGGACGGTGACCGCGAACTCCCGCTCGTGCAGGTCGAACTGGGCGTTCAGCAGCTCGGTGCGGAGGAGGTCCGAGCGGCGCTCGAACTCCTCCTTCGCCATGGGCACGCGGGCCGGCCCGCCGCCGTCCGTTTCACGCTCCGGGACCATCGCCGCCGAAAGTAACCGAGGTCGTCCCCGAGGCCACGGCCGGACCGGCGTTTTCCCCGAGTTTCCGTACACTCCGCCCGTCCGCCCCGTCCCCCCGGCCCCACGAGGTTTCCCGCATGGCCCTTCCGCACCTGACCGACGAAGAGATCCGCACCTGGACGCCGGAGCAGAAGGACCGCTGGTGGCTCGAGAACGTGTTCCGCGGCGACATGCCGCAGCTGACGATCCGCGCCGCCCTCACCGGCTTCCTCCTCGGCGGCGTCCCCTCGGCCACGAACCTCTACATCGGCGCGAAGACCGGCTGGACCCTCGGCGTCGGCGTGACCAGCGTGATCCTCTCGTTCGTCATGTTCCGGGCGATCTCGCGGCTCGGGATCTCGCGGGACATGACCATCCTCGAGAACAACGCGGTGCAGTCGACCGCGACCGCCGCCGGCTACATGACCGGACCGCTCATCTCGGCCCTCATGGCGTACATGTTCGTGACGAACACGCCCATGCACTGGGTGCCGATGCTCATCTGGAACGTGGTGGCGAGCATCCTCGGCGTGCTCGTCGCGTTCCCGATGAAGCGACGCTTCATCAACGACGAGCAGCAGCCCTTCCCCGAGGGCCGGGCGTGCGCGGTCGTGCTCGACTCGCTCTATCCCGACGCCCCGCAGGGCGGCACGCGGAACATGGCCGAGGGCGTCGCGATCGCGAAGCCCCCCGCCGTGCCGGCCGCCGCCGGCGGCGTCGACATGGGCGTGTTCAAGGCCAAGGCCCTCTTCGCGGCCGCCGCGATCGGCGCCGTGCTGCAGTTCCTCGTCGCCGGCGGCTACCAGGCGATCCTCCAGATCCGGCTGCTCGGGCTCGCGAAAGCCAAGGACGGCCTCTGGAAGATCCCCGAGCGGCTCGACGAGTGGTGGTACCACCTCGCCGCGAAGAACCAGAACCTCTGGCTGCCGCGGGTGAACGGCGCGACCTTCGAGCAGCTCGGCGTGACCGTCGCGTTCGACCTCGCGATGGTCGGCGCGGGCGGCCTGATGGGCATGCGGATCGCGAACAGCCTCGTGATCGGCATGGTCCTGAACTACCTCGTCCTCGCCCCGATCATGATCGGGGCGGGCGAGATCCTCCCGAAGAACCTCGCGAAGATCGCGGGGCCCGACGGCAGCTGGTCGATGGCCGACGCCGTGTTCGGACGGGCGCACCTCACGAACACCTGGTGCCTCTGGTGGGGCGTTTCGATGATGGTCACCGCCTCGATGGTCGGCCTGTTCGCGAAGCCGAAGGTCCTCATCTCGGCCTTCACCGGCCTCTTCGCCGGGAAGTCGAACCGGGTGGACGTCGTCAAGGACATCGAGCTGCCGCTCTGGGTCAGCTTCGTCGGCGTCCCGGTCTTCTCGGCCCTGATCATCTGGCTCAACTGGGCGTGGTTCGGCGTGAACCCGTGGCTCGGGGCCCTCTCGATCCCGCTCATCATCCTGCTCACGCTGATCGCGGCGAACGCGACCGCCCTCACGAGCACCACGCCGACCGGCTCGCTCTCGAAGATCACCCAGTTCACCTTCGGCGCGGTCGACCCCGGCCATGCCGCGACGAACCTCATGACCGCGGGCGTCACCACCGAGGTCGCGAGCAACGCGTCGAACCTGCTCATGGACATCAAGCCGGGCTACATGCTTGGCGCGAAGCCGCGGCAGCAGGCGTGGTGCCACTGCATCGGGATCCTCGCCGGGGCCCTCGCGTCGACGCCGCTCTTCTTCATCCTCTTCCTGTGGAAGTGGACGCCGGGCGGCGAGACGATCCAGGACCACGTCACCGAGCAGTGGGCGGTGCCGGGGGCGATCCAGTGGGCGGCGATCTCCGAGGTCATCCGCGGCATGGGCGAGTCGCGGCCGGACGGGGCCCCGCTCGTGACCGTCGTCGACGGCATCGAGAAGCTCTGGGGCGTGCTGCCGGTCTCGGCCGCGAAGGCGATGGCGATCGGGGCGGTCGCCGCCGCGTTCCTCGAGATCCTCCGGATCTCGACGAAGGGTCGCTTCCCGCTCTCGGCCGTCGCGATCGGCCTCGGCGTGGTGCTGCCGCCCGAGTCGACGGTCATGATGTGGGTCGGCGCCTTCCTCTTCTGGTTCTTCGAGAACCGCTACCACGAGAAGGTCGGCTCGTTCGGCCACCGGCTCTGGGTCGACTCGAAGGAGGCGGTTGCCGCCGGACTCATCGCGGGCTGGGCCCTCGTCGGCATCGGCGACGGGATCATCGGCGCGGTGATGGAGTTCCCCGAGACGGCCGCCGAGGTCGAGCAGGCGGAAGCCGAGGCGGCCAAGGCCGCGGAGCTGTCGAACACGGTCGCGCCGGCGACGCCGTGACGATCGCGCGATGACGGTGCGGGGTGATCCCGCGCGTCAATCGATCAGGCAGATCGTCGGGTGGCTGGCGATCCACTCGCCGTACCGGCGATCGACCTCGCGGCGGCCATCGGGGTCGAGTTTGGCCTCGAGCGAGGCGGCGCGATCCGCCCAGCGGCCGACCCCGCGATCGGCGGCGCGGATCCAGAACGCGGCCTCCACGAGGTCGCCCCGGTCGATCGCCTGGCTCGACAGCGAGAGCATCGCGTCCTGATGGCCGAGATCGGCGGCGCGAACCGTCCAGTACTGCCCTTCCTCGATCGCGGCCGCATCGTCCGACCTCGCCCGCAGGGCCGCCCCGAGCATCGCGGCCGACGGCGCGTGGCCGGCCATCGCAGCCTCGGCCAGCAGCGGCACGGCCCGCGACTCGTCCCGCTCGACGCCGCGGCCCTCGAAGAGGCAGATCGCGTAGCGAAACAGCGCGTCCGGCTCGCCCGCTTCCGCCTGCAGCCTCAGGGTGTCGAGGTCGGGCTCGTCCATGATGACCGCCGGCAGCGCGACGACCGCGACCAGGACGAACGCTGCAATGGGAACCTTCGGGTCCACGCGGGTTGCCTCCGAACGGAATCCTCGCCTTTCGGCGAACGGGGAAGTATGCCTCCGACCGGGCCGGCAGGGAAGCGGAGGCCGGGGCCGGGATCACATTCGTCGACGCGCCCCCCAGGCTCGCGTCCGGGAATCCTGGACGCCATGACCGCTTCCGGAGGTCGGGTCCGAATCCGACGCCGTGCCCCCTTCATCGCGACGACTGGCCCGAACGGACTTCGAGCGGTAGCCTCCGATCGATCGACCCCGAGCGGGCGACGTCGATCACGAATTGGAGGTAGACGACCATGGCGGCCATCGATCGAGGGAATCCCGAGCCGCGCACCCGCCGGCGAAAGGCCCTCGCCGAGAACGTCATCGGCCACGCCGGCGCGTTCCTCGTCACCTACGCAGTCGCGTTCCTGCTCGCGAAAGCTCTCGCTTGGGCCGCCGGCCGATTCATCTCGATCGGCGGCGGATTGGGCACGGGTGGCATTGCCCTGGTCGCCCTCGGCCTGACCCTGGCGTTCTACTGGTACGAGCGGAGCAATCCATAGTGGGAGGGGCGAGGTCGACGGAGTCGACCTGGCCGACAGATTTCAGGTCGCCGGTGAGGGGCTGGCTGGCTTCGAAGTTGGTGCTTTCGAGCCGGGCGTGGGGCCCCGGGCCCCCCGCCAACCAGCCGTGGGGCCACCACCAAACCCCCGGGGGGGGG